>JAKACN010000039.1 GCA_021821365.1 Pseudomonadota bacterium
TTCATGGTGGTCTTCCTTTAAGGAGATGATGGGGTTGGTCTTGCTGGGTGAGCGTTTCGTTGCACTCGACAGCCACTATCGCAGGGAGTGTGCCAGGGCGCGCCATGTGCCCGGACGGTGCACGCAAGCTATTGAAAACGCAGGAAAATTTCTGGGTCGATATCGCAATGAATAGCCGAAGCGGCAAGCCTCTTTCGCGTGCAATGACGTGCGCGGGCCAACACATTGCAATCGCTTGTTCGATCGGCGGCGACACATTGATCGATGGCAGGCATGCGCGCGATTGGAATTTACGAATGCCGCAACGGTCTGAATAATCGTGACAAGTCTGCAGTGCATGCCCAGGCGCGGAGGAACGAAGTCGGGCATCTGCAATGTGCAAAGAACCAGAACAAGGCGACAAGTCGGAACGGGATATTTTCACCTATGGCTAGTCTTGGAAACGCGATACATTCCTTTCATCACGGCAGGCTGTCGCACAAGGAGTTCTTCGCCCAAGTGGATCGCGTCCTGGCTTCGGACGACACCAGCCCCGCGCACCTGCTCCAGGTGCTGGACGACGAAAACACGCGCGTTCAGCTGCCGCCCGACGTGTATGCCGAGCTGGCGCGCCGCGTAGAGCGCCAGCTGGAAGAAAAGCAGAAGACGGGCACGACCGAAACGCGGATGCAGACGCGCTTCGACGAGCGCGCGACGTCGCCTTCCATGCGCAACCTGGAGCGCGACTTCAGCGAGGAACCGGCGCGCATGAAAGGCGTCGGCGATACGCTCAACGGGCGCTTCGTGCTGGAGGAATGCATCGGCTTCGGCGGCATGGGTACGGTGTACAAGGCGCTGGATCTGCGTAAGCTGGAAGCATCGGACCGCAAACCCTACGTCGCGATCAAGGTGCTGAACGTGCAGTTCCGCGGCCATCCAAAATCGCTGATCGCCTTGCAGCGGGAAGCCAGGAAGGCGCAGACGTTGGCGCATCCGAACATTGTCGCCGTGTATGACTTCGATCGCGACGGATCAACGGTCTACCTGACCATGGAATATCTGTCCGGCAAGCCGCTGAGCCGGTTGCTGCGGTCGCCGGGCTTCGCCGGCATGCCGCTCAAGGACGCGATGCGCATCGTCTATGGCATGGGCAAGGCGCTCTCCTATGCGCACGAACGCGGTTTCGTGCATTGCGACTTCAAGCCGGCCAACGTCATCCTCACCGATTCCGGCGCGGTAAAGGTCATCGACTTCGGCATCGCGCGCGTCTTCCAGAAGCCGGAGGAGGAGGTCGAGGCGACGGTGTTCGATCCGGGCAGCCTCGGCGCGCTGACACCGGCCTACGCCAGCCCGGAAATGATCGAGCACCGCGTCCCGGACCCGCGCGACGACGTTTATGCGCTGGCGTGCATCACCTATGAGCTGCTGACCGGGCACCATCCGTTTGACCGGGTGTCGGCCACCCAGGCGCGCAATACCGGCATGCGGCCGCAGCGGCCCAAGAACCTCGGGCACTTTCAATGGCGCGCGCTGAAGACAGCGCTCTCGTTCGAACGCGAAACCAGAACGCCATCCGTTGCGCGCTTCCTGCAGGGAATGAGCGGCGAGCAGCATATCGCGCGCTATGCCGCCATGGCCGGTTCGACGCTGGCCGCGGCGATGGTCATCGCGCTCGGAATCAATTATTTCTGGAAGCCGTCCGCCACGGAGCAGGGGCAAAGCGCGGCATCATCGACGACGGCATCAGGCGGATCATCCGTCGAACCGCAGGCCGCCGGCGGGGGCGGGCCTGCGCCGCCGGCCCCGGCAGCAGAACCGCCGCTGACCTTGGCCGCCGTGTCGCCTGTCCTGGCCGGCGTGCCATGTTCGGCCCTCGTTCCGTCAGTGCAGGACCACACGCTCGATGTACAGGGATATATCCCGAAGAGCATCGGCAGCGCGCGCCTACAGGAAACGCTCCGTGCGATTCCCGGCGTCAAGACGCTCAAGCTCGACGTCAGGCAGGTGGGCGACGCGGAGTGCGGCGTCATCTCGACGCTGGCGCCGTACTGGGTGAAAACCGCGCAGGGTGGCCGCACCGCGGCGATTCAGACCCGGGCGCGCAACGCGGAACTGAAGGAGGGCGATCCGCTGATCCTCGACATCACGACCCCCGCTTATGATTCCTACGTCTACGTCGACTACTACGTGCTGGACGGCAGCGTCGCGCACCTGCTGCCCAATCCGCGCGCGCGCGACAACCAGGCGCCGGCCAATTACAAGGCCGCCATCGGCAGCCTCGGGAACTGGGTGATTTCAAAACCGTTCGGCAACGAACTGATCGTGCTGCTGGTCACCCCCGCGCCGTTGTTCGATGGCGTCCGCCCCATCAGCGAGAACCGCGCTGACTACCTGCGGCTCGTCGAAAAGCAGCTCGGGAAGATCGCCAGTAAATACGGCAGCGACAAGATCGCCGTGGATTTCGTGCAGATCACGACGCGAGCGCGCTGAACGCTTGCGCGCGTACTCGTTGATCGTCGGATGCGTCGGATGCGTCGGATGCATCTGGCGGATGCCATTTTGATGTCCACAAAAGACACGAAAAGCACAAAAATCTTTTCGTGAATTTCGTGGAGCACGCCGACTGTCTTTCGTGGACAATCGGTTCTGTACTGTGGACGACCTATTTGCCGTCAGGCTGGGCATGGTGGCGGATCGAGCGACGAAAGTGTTGGCCAACGCGATAAATAACCTTGTCCAC
Organism: Pseudomonadota bacterium; assembly: GCA_021821365.1. GTDB lineage: Bacteria > Pseudomonadota > Gammaproteobacteria > Burkholderiales > Burkholderiaceae_D > Noviherbaspirillum. The sequence continues at coordinate 2,720 of JAKACN010000039.1, forward strand.
AAAAGACACGAAAAGCACAAAAGTCTTTTCGTGATTTCCGTGGGGCACGACGAGTGTCTTTCGTGGACAATCGGTTCTGTACTGTGGACGACCTATTTGCCGTCACGCTGGGCATGGTCGCGGATCGAGCGACGAAAGTGTTGGCCAACGCGGTAAAAAACCTTGTCCACGGAAAACACGAAAAACACGAAAGTCCTTTTCTGTGTTTTTCGTGTTTTTTGTGGACAATCCATTCAGCTCCGTGGAGATCCTTTCCGCCCGATTCTCCTGCGTCATCTGGACGCGCTACGGGTTATCCCGCGCGACCCGGAAGCCGTTTTGCGAATGGCGCACGCTGGCGTCGTACTTGAAGCGCGTCGTCGACGGCATGTAGCTTGCGCCTTCGCGCCAGGAGCCGCCGCGTATCACGCGCATGCGGCAGTTCGGCTCCTCCCACGCGCTGCCGTTGTGCGGCGCGCCCTTGTAGTTGTTGTGCCAGCAGTCGCTTACCCATTCCCAGACGCTGCCGCTCATGTCGTACAGGCCGTACGGATTGGCAGCGAACGAACCGACCGGCGTCGGCCCGTCTTCCTGCCACGGCTCGCCGCAATCCTTGCAGTCGGCCTTGCCTCGCTGCATCTGGTCGCCCCACCAGTAACGCGTCGTGGTGCCCCCGCGCGCGGCGTATTCCCATTCGGCCTCCGTCGGCAGGCGGTAGGGCTTGCCGGTGAGCTTGGCGAGCCACTTCGTGTAAAGCTGCGCGTCGTCCCAGCTCACGTCGCGCATCGGTGTGTTCTTCGGCCGGTCGCCGTTGGCCGGACGCGGGCAGGCGCCGGCCGCGGCGCAAGCATCCCACTGCGCAACAGTGACTTCGAACTTGCCGATGGCGAATGGCGTCGCGATCGTGACGCGATGTGCGGGTTTCTCGGAGGGGTCGCTGGTATTGCTGCCCATCGTGAACTCGCCGGCGGGCAGGGCCACCATGTCGGGGCAGGTGGGGCAGTCCTTCACTTCACCGGCTGCCTTCGCTGTCGAGGGCGCGGCTGGTGGTGCGGCGGGTTTGGGCGAGGCTTTCGCGGCAGGAGCCGGGCGAGGCTTTTCGGCCGGGGTTTTCGCTGCCGGGGAGGGCGCGGGCGTTTCCGCTTTCGGGGCCGCCTTGCGCAGGCGTTCGATGCGGGCGCGCGCCAGCGCGGCGAAGCGGCCCTTCGGATAGGCTTGCAGATAGGCTTCGTAGTCGCCGATGTGGTCGCTGTCCTTGATCGAATCCCAGAAGGTCAGTTCGTATTGCTCGGCGCTGTCCTTGGGCAGCACGCCGCGACGGGGCAGGGTGATCACGACATCATCCGGCGCCACGGCTGCAACTGATGCCGGCGGCGATTCGCCGGCGATCGATGGCGAGGTCCAGGGTCGCTGGCGGCCGTCGCTGGCAGCGCGTACCTCCGCTGCGGCGCGCCGGAACACGCGCGTCATGTCCGCGTTCGCACCGCGCATCGCACGCAGCAACGCGGCGGTGAACACGCCGTGACGCGCGCCATCGCCTGCCAACTCGCCGGGGGCGGTGGCATAGGCGACGAGCGTTTTCTCCGGCGCAAGGAATGCGGTTCGTTGGCGCGTGCCGAAAGGATCGTTCATGCAGGTATCGAGAATGACGAGATTGCGCTTCGCCGCACGCGGCGCGCTCATCGCGTCGAGCACCCTGCGCAGGTCGAGTCCCTTGTTCAGCAATGTTGCCGGCGCGTCGCGGTCGGCATCGACGGGCAGCAGCAGTGTCTTGTCCGCAACCTGGATGCCATGTCCGGAGAAATAGAACAGGCCGGTGCCGCCCGCGCCGAGCCGTTGCCGGAATTCCTCGAGTGCCGACTGCATTTGCCGCGCATCCAGGTTTTCGTAGCGGATCACCTCGAAGCCGCGCTGACGCAGGGCCTCGTCCATCGCGCGAGCATCGTTGCGCGGATTGGCGAGCCGCTCGCTGCGGTAATTTGCATTTCCGATGACGAGCGCAAGATGTCTTTGCGCCGCGGGGCGCTCATGGTCGGGAACATTGGCCTCGGCCCAGTGGCAGCACAAGGCGCCGAACAAAACGATCAGGAGTTTTCGCCACACGGCGTGACCTTCGCTTGCAATACGGTCTTGGAACTCTCGCGCATAATTCCGTGGATCTTTATGACGCACTTCAAAATCACGGCGAATCCCTCTGATAAATTTTGAGATCCTGTAGCGTTTCAATCACTACGGGGTGAGCCGGATCCGATGCGCTGACGGCGGGCAATGGTTCGCTTCCGCATCGAACGAGGCGCTCGCGCAGCCGCGCCATGCAGCGGATCACTCGGAAAGGATGCACAGCATGCTGAAAGCCATCATGTCTTCCGCTCTGGCCGTGGCGCTTGTCTTTCTCGCTCCGGCCATGGCGCCGGCCTACGGCGCCACGCCGGCACCCAAGGACGCACACGTCTATTTCATCTGGCCGCAGGACGGCACCGTCATTCATGGCGGCAAGTTCTGGGTGCGCATGGGCTTGCGCAACATGGGCGTGGCGCCGAAGGGCGTGAACATGCCCAACGTCGGCCATCATCACTTGCTGATCGATACCGACCTGCCGCCGATGGACGAGCAGATTCCCAATGACCGCAACCATCTCCACTTCGGCGCGGGCGAGACCGAGGCACGCATCGAACTCCCGCCGGGCAAGCATACGCTGCAGTTGCTGCTGGGCGACCAGGACCACCGGCCGCACGATCCGCCGGTGTATTCGAAAAAGATCACGGTCATCGTGCGATGAGAGACTGAGGGCGCCATCATGAAAAAGTCATTTGCCGCGGCAATCGCATCGCTCCTGTTCGCCGGCATCGCCTTCGCCGGCGACACGCCCGCGCCGCCCAACGCGTATCTTTATATCGGCTGGCCGAACAACGGCGAGGTGATCGCCGCCGGCAAACCGTTCCGCGTCTGGTTCGGACTGCGCGACATGGGCGTCGCACCCAAAGGCGTGAAGTTCCCGAACACCGGGCACCACCACCTGCTGATCGATACCGACTTGCCGCCGATGGGCGAGCAGATTCCGAACGATCGCAACCATCTTCATTACGGCGCCGGCGAAACGGAAACCATGCTGGAACTGCCGCCCGGGAAGCACACGCTGCAGTTGTTGATGGGGGACGAGAACCACATTCCGCACAATCCTCCGATCTATTCGAAGAAGATCACGATCATCGTCAAATGAGCGTTGCTGCGGACCGGAACCGCGATTGCAGGACGGTGTCAAAAATTCCTCGGTGAATATTCGGCTGATTCTGCCAAGAGGCTGCAGCAGCACGGCGTGTTCATCGCCTCCGAGGGCAGCGAAATGGGAAATGCAGCAAGTTTGGCCGAACCGGTCGGCGCGGTGACGGCGTATCTTGAAGTGACCGGAGAAGGTTCGGCGATGCCGACCGTGTTTCCGATTCATGACGAAGTCGTGATCGGCAGGGAACCGCAGGATTCCCTCGCGGCGGACAGGTTCCTGTGCATTCCCGAACATACGGTGAGCCGCCGGCATGCGCGGATCCGCCGTCGCGGCGACACCTATTTCGTGGAAGACCTGCATTCCTTCAACGGCACCTTCGTGTTGGGGGACAGGCTGCGCCCCGGCGCATGGCATCCCTTGAGCGACGGCGACGAGATCAGCATTTCCTCGGCGCTCATCGTGTTCCATTCCCTGCTGGTGCCGGCGCGGGAAAACACCACTACCGTGATCGCCAAGGCTGTCGACGCCTCCGACCTGACGCGCATGCTGGAAGCGTCGCCCGACTCGACGCAGGGCGACGTGCAGCGCACCGTGCAGAAGCTGCATGCGATGGCGCAGGTGAGCATCGCGCTCGGCGCGGTCACCAGCCGCGAGACGCTCACCGAGAAGATCATGAATTTCATTTTCGATCTGTTTCCGCTGGCTGAGCGCGCCTTCATCCTGCTGCGCAAGAGCGAGGGCGAGGAGCCGGTGCCTGTCGCCGCGGCGCGTCGCGACGGCGTGCCAATGGACCCGGAGCGCGTCAAGCTGTCGCGCACCATCATCGGCGAAGTGCTCGAAAAGAAACAGTCCATCCTCTCGGTCGACACCTTGTCGGATCGTCATTTCGGCAGTCAGCACTCGATCATCTCGCAGGCGATCCGCAGTGTGATGTGCGTGCCGCTGCTGCTCGAACGTGAATGCCTTGGCCTGATCCAGGTCGACACCTCTTCCGATCCCTACGCCTTCAAGGAGCAGGACCTGGAGATGCTGACCGGCGTTTGCGCGGAAACCGCCGTCGCGCTGAAGAACTTCCAGCTGTATTCCGACATCGAGCAGCTGCTGGACGGCTTCGTGCGCGCCTCGGTGCAGGCGATTGAAGAGCGCGATCCGGTCACCGCCGGCCATTCGTTCCGTGTGGCGGATTGCGCGGTGCGCCTGGCGCAGGCCGTGGACCGCTGCGACGGGCCGGAATTGAGAAAAGTGGCATTCAGCAACGATCAGATCCGCGAGATCCGCTATGCGGCGCTGTTGCACGATTTCGGCAAGGTCGGCGTGCGCGAGCATGTGTTGCGCAAGGAAAAGAAACTGCACCATGCCGACATGCGCCTGCTCGAACAGCGCTTCAGGTATGCGCGCTCCAGCCTCGAACGCCAGGCGTACCGGCACCTTGTGGAGCAGCACGCGCTGCATGAACTGGACATGGCAGCCTTCCTCGCGCAGAAGCGCAAGATCGAAGAAAGCCTGGGCGAGGAATTCGCCCGCCTCGACACCTTCCTCGATACCATCCGGCGCGCCAATGAGCCCGCCGTCTCCCGCACGGCCGAGGGCGTGGCAGGACTCAGCGACGTCCTGCACTATGCCTATCATGACCCCGACGATCCCGACGGACCTGGCGCTTCCCTGCTGGAGGAATGGGAATTCTCGGCGTTGAGCGTATGCAAGGGATGCCTGACGCCGGAAGAGCGGCGGCAGATCGAATCGCACGTGGCCGATTCGTATTCCTTCCTGATCCTCATTCCCTGGACGCGCGATCTTTCCGGCGTGCCCTCGATTGCCCACGGCCATCACGAGAAGCTCGACGGTTCGGGTTATCCGATGGGGCTGCGTGGCGACCAGATCAGTGTCCAGACCCGGATCCTGACGATCTGCGACATCTTCGATGCCCTCACGGCCGGCGACCGCCCCTACAAGAAGGCGGTGCCGGTGGAAGCGGCGCTCGACATGATGTCCGAGGAATGCCGCAGCGGACATATCGATTCCAGGCTGTTCAATGTATTTGTCGAATCCAGGAGCTGGTCATGAAGCAGTTCATCGTCGCCGGGCTTGGCACGGCATTGCTGGCGGCGTGCGCCGACGTGAGCATGCCGGCATACCAGCGTCCGGAAGCGCCCGCCAAGGCGTCGTGGTCGCAGCAGCAGAACCCGCAGGCATCGGCCGCCCAGGCCATCGCGCCGGACTGGTGGAGGGAGTTTCGCGATCCTTACCTCGACCAGTTGGTGAACAAGGCGATCCATGGCAATTTCGACGTCAAGATCCTCGCTGCCCGCATCCAGGTGGCGAATGCGCAGGTCGGCGAAGCACGCGCCGGCGCGTTGCCGACGCTCGACGCCGGCGCCGGCGCCAGCTTCGAGAAGAGCACCGGCCAGAAATTCGCGAAGCAGTTCAACCTTGGCACCCAGGTCAACTGGGATGTCGATGTCTGGGGCAAGGTCGAGAAAGGCGTGCAGGCGCAGACCGCGGAATTCCGCGCGTCCGAGGCCGACTGGCGGGCCGGCTACCTGAAGCTGGTGTCGGACGTGTCCACCACGTATTTCCAGATCCTGCAGTTCGACGAACAGATCGACCAGCAGCAGAAGACGCTGGAGAAGAACAGGCAGATCCTCGGCATCTACGATGCGATGTACAAGAACGGTCTGCTGCCCAACACCCGCGTGCTGCAGCAGCGCGCCGAAATCAACAGGCTGACCAACGACCTGCTGGAGCTGCGCCGCGCGCGCGAGCTGGCCGGCAACGCGCTGGCCACCTTGCTGGGTACCCCGGCCGGCGAGTTCCGCGTGCCGGCCGGGCGGCTGCAGGAACGGGTGCAATTGCCGACGGTGCCGGCCGGGCTTCCCGCGGAACTGCTCAAGCGCCGCCCGGATATCGTCGCCGCCGAGTATCGCGTGCTGGAGTCCTACGACCTCACCGGGGCTGCCAAGCTCGCGCAATTGCCGTCCATCAGCCTGACCGGGCGCGGCGGCACATCCAGCTTCGCGCTCACCGACCTGCTCAAGTCCTTCACCTTCGGTCTCCTGCCCAGCATCAACATCCCGATTTTCGATCCCGGGGTGAAGGCGCGCGTCAAGACGAGCGAAGCGCAGGCGAAGGTGGCGGAAGAACAGTATCGCAAGGCGGTGATCGACGCCTTCGAGGAAGTGGAAAATGCGCTGGTGAATCTGGATGCGCACAAGAAGCAGCGCAACGAACTGCAGCAGCAGATCGATCAGCTGAAGGTGGTGGCGGCGCAAGTGGAGGCGCAGCTCAAGGAAGGGCTGGTTTCCCAGCTCGATGTGTTCGAAACGCAGCGGTCGCTGTTGTCGGCGCAACTGGCGCTGCTGGCCAATCACCAGCAGATCCTGTCGGATACCGTCACGCTGTACAAGGCGCTTGGCGGCGGCTGGCCGGCGGTGGATGTCCGCAACGCGAGCCGCTGACCGCACAACATGTCAAATCGGCCCATGGCATCGGATCAGGCAACAATTGCTGACACGCAGGCAGCTGCGGGCCAGGAGTTCGACATCGTCCTCAAGCCGGTATCCCATCCGGAGCTCGGCAGCATCCGCATCGACGAGAACCTGTTTGCCATCGGGCGCACCGAGCCGCCGTTCGATGCCTATCCGCCGGAAGTGGTGGCCGACCTGTCGCGCCGCCACGCGCGCATCTTTTCCGAACAGGGCGGCGTGTACATCGCCGACCTCGACAGCAAGAACGGCACCACCGTGAACGGTGTGAACGTGCAGCAGAAGATCACCCGGCTGCGCGACGGCGACGTGATCTGCTTTGGCGGCACGCTGTCGTTCAAGGTGCACGTCGGCGCGCGCGCCGAATTACGCGGACGCGCCGCGAGGCTGGTCAGCCTCACGCTGTCGCCGGAGCGCGGCGACCTCGGGCTGCAACCTCTCGTGATCACCCGTTTCCCGTTCCTGATCAGCAAGGCGGATGAGGTGTTCTCGCGTTACAAGGACGCGTATCCGCACCAGGTGAATTACATCTCGCGGCGCCATGCGCACATCTTCCTGAAGGGTGGCTCTCCGTTCGTCGAGGACCTTGGCAGCACCAACGGCACCTTCGTCGCGGGCAGGCGCCTGGACGAGCATGCGGTGCCATTGGAGGATGGCGACGTGCTTGCGTTCGGCGGGCATCACTTCGTGTACAAGGTGAGCCTGCAGAAGGAGGAGTCGGATCCGACGATTACCAAGCTGAGCCAGGCCGCCCAGGTCGCGCACCTTGGACGCGGCAATGCGCCAGAGAAACCTGCTGTCGATGCCGATAAAACCACGTTCGTCGCAGCGGCCGATTCCTTCCTCGATATCTTCTGCGTCGACCACGCGCCGCAGCAGGAGGACGAGCTGAATGCGGAAGCGCCGAAACCGCAAGACGAGGCCGACAAGGACAAGCATCCGCCGCGCGGCAGGTTCCGGATTTTCTTGTCGGAGCTGACCGACGCCTTCATCGGCGCCGAGCGCAAGGCGCTGACGCCGCGCATGCGCCGGACCGGGGCGATTGCCGTTGCGGTGACCGGCATCCTTGCAGCCACCCTGTATTTCAGCGGATCGAGCGAGCGCGAATTGAAGGACATGATGGCGGACGGAGACTATGCGCATGCCGCCGACGCGGCCGACGCCTACCTGGCGCGCGATCCCGATAACGCGGAAGTCAAGGCAATGGGTACGGAAGCGTTGCTCAAGGCCACCGTGCCGGGCTGGCTGGCACTGCTGAAGTCCGGCGATTTCAAGCGGGCGGACACGATGCTGGCCGATATCGGCAGGCGTGCGCGCCACAACAGCGACATGCAGCCGCTGCTCGCCGAGATGGGCTGGATGGGCAGGCTCGAAAGCTTCATGGCCGCGCGCGGAGGGCCGGATGCGCCGGTACGCATCTATGCCGACGAGGACAGGATCAAGGGCCTGCTCCGGCAATGGGACGACGATCCGCCCGCCCATCAGCGCGCGTTCGCCGCAATCGCCTCCACCGTGCCCGAATTCCGCGATCCGTATGCGGAAGCACTCAGCCATTTGCGCAAGCTGCAGAGCGACGAAGCGGTGCTGCTCGCGGCCATCGATCGCCTGAAAGGCGCCATCGGCGACGCGCTGAAACAGGATCAGCCCGAGAACCTGGATGCGGTCCTGAAGGAGTATGCGGAAAAGTATCCGCGCCTGGGGAATCTCGACGCCGTGCGGCAGGATCTGCGCCGCTATACGGAGGCCGAGAACCTGCTGCGGGAGCGCAATCTTGCACGGCTTGTCACACTGCCGGCGAAGGCGAAGTTTTCCACGCCGCCGTTCCAGGAAAAGTTCCGGGCGCTGATGGCCGGCAGCCGCTACCCGCCGGCCGAAGTCGTGCAGCAATACCAGGCGGTCCGCAAGGCGTGGCAGGCGGGCGACAGCGGACAGGCCTTCGCCGGCTTGCAGAAGATGGGCGGCGGCGCTTGGGGTGATGCGGCGACCAAGGAGCTGCAGCGCAAGAAGGAGATCGTCGACCGCTACGCGGCATTGCAGAAGTCGCGCAATGCCGGGAACTATGAAGAGCGGCTGCTCGCCTTCTATGGCGGGCTCGATCCGGACGAAGATGTCTATTTCGTGCGTGCGGTCGAACCCGATGTCGGGCGTGTCCGCGACAAGGCGCTCGCCCACGCACGGGAGCTGGCCGGAACGGCGCAGACGCGCTGGCAACAGTATCGCGAGAAGGGGCCGATCGAAGGCGGGCAGCGGCTCGAAACGCGGATTTCAGACAGATTCCGCGCGCAGGCGCGCACCTTGTCCGAGGCACAGGCGGATGCGAAGGAAAGCCTGCGCATCTACGCGCAGCTCAAGGCGGACGCGCCGGCCGACTGGAAAAAAATGCAGGAGGAAATCGACACGGAAGCCGACGCGCAGCGCAAGGGCCTGCAGGATCTGCGCAACGTGCTGGAACCGGGGCTGCTGAAGGCCAAGCTGGCGCTGCTGGGGAGCGAGGACAGATGAAGTGGTTCGCGCCTTGCAGCCTGCACTCGAGGACCGAAGCCGGTGGTCGGAGTCGCACACCGTCGCACACCTTCTCGTCGCCCTTGCTGAGGATCATCGACATCTTTATGAATGATTTTTTGCTCTCGCCAAGGCGCCAGGAACGCCAAGGAAACGGCACGATTGACGGAATAGATGCCGGTGCTCGCCTGATTTTCGCGAGGCGATCATGAAGCACAGAGTCATTCGCATCTTCAGACGCCGCGCAGGTATAAGTTGCACGATGCCTTGATCGGCGGAAGAGAATCATTGATTTCTTGGCGTTCCTGGCGCCTTGGCGAGAGAAAAAAGATCATTCATGGAGATGCGGACAATCTCCGGATCGTCCTCGCAAGGGCGGCATGGGCACACCGTAGCGCCCAAACGTCCATCGCGTCGGGCGGTATTGCGAAACCCTTGAACGGGAGGACAGAGAGTAAGCGTCATGCCAAACCCCATCCACCTCAAACCCCTGACTGAAGCGCTCGAAGATCACAGCGCCGAGGGCATCGGAATCCTGACCGCGGAACCGTGGCGCTTCACGCAGGCGGCGATCTACACCATGGTCGCGCTGGTTCTTGTCGCGCTGCTGTGGTCGTTCTTCGGCAGCGCCGACGTGATCGTCACCGCGCAGGGCGCGCTCACGCCCGAGTCGGAGGTGCGGCGCTTCTATGCGCCGATCGACGGCGAACTGGCGAATCTCTATATCGCCGAGGGGCAGCCCGTGTCGAAGGGAGATACGCTGGCGCGGCTGAATGCGCGCGGCGCGATCGAGGCGGCGAAGAACGCGCTCGAAGCGCAGCTCAAGCTGGAGGACGCGGAGCGGGATTGGAAGCAGTTCCCGGAAAAGAAGGCGTTGATGGAACGCAAGGTGGCGGCGCTGAAGCAGGCCATGGATCTGGAGGAGCACCAGCATTCGCAGCGCGTGTCGGAAGGCACCTCCAAGCTGGCCGAGGAACAGCGTGCGCAACTGCAGGAAGCGCGCACCAACCTGGAGGAAGCGCGCCGCGCACGCGATGCGGCAAAGCTGGAGGCGGACAAGTATCAGCGCCTGTTTTCCATGACGGGCGGCGGCGGTGTCTCGCAGTTGCAGGTGGAAAGCAAGAAGAACGCGTTGCTCGCCGCGGATAATGCATTGCGCGTCGCGCAATCCAGGCTGAGCGAGCTGAGCGTGCGGCAGAGCCAGCAGTTCGAGCAGGCGCGCTCGCAGCTGGAAACAAGCGGGCAGGAACTGACCAAGTTGCAGTTGCAATACGACGCGGCGGCAAAGGAAATGGCGAATGCGGAAGAGAAATTGCGCCTCCAGGTCCAGACCGCGCGCCTGGTCGCCGATGCGGCAGCACGGATCCGCTTCGAGAACATCGACAAGGACAATTTCCTGCTGATCGTCGCGCCGGTGGATGGCGTGATCACCGACGTGACTTCCACCCAGCCCGGCGACAAGGTCCAGGCCAACACGCCGCTGGGCGGCATCGCGCCGAAAAACGCGCGCCCGGTGCTGAAGGTCGAGATTGCGGAGCACGACCGCGCCTTCCTGCGCGAAGGCTTGCCCGTGAAGCTGAAGTTCAATGCCTTTCCCTACCAGCGCTACGGCATCATCAATGGCAGGCTCGATTTCATTTCCCCTGCAACAAAACCTTCGCCGCAGAGCAAGCAGCCTGTCTACGAGGGGCGCGTCAGGCTGGATCAGGATTACTACCAGGTCGGGGAGACGAAATATCCCTTGCGTTACGGTATGACGGCGACGGCCGAGATCGTGGTCCGGGAGCGCCGCCTGATCGATCTCGCGCTCGATCCCTTCCGCCAGATCGGGGGATGATTTCGGCAAACAGTTGACGGATGTCAAACCGGCAGCGGCCATGCGTCTAAGCTGATGACATGGCCTTCGGAAAAACGGATTCCGGATGCTTTCCGGACAACCTGACCTGGAAACGTATTCATCATGTACAAGCACATACTCTTGCCGACCGACGGGTCGGAACTCTCCCAGAAAGCCGTGCGCAGCGGCATCCTGTTCGCGAAGAATACCGGCGCCACCGTGGTCGGCATCTACGTCATTCCCACGCCGCAACAGGATCAGCTGGAGGCCTGGGTGCACCACGACCCGCATTATCCGGAGCGGCGGCAGGCGCTGTTCGAGAAATTCGGCGATGAATATCTTTCCTTCGTGGCAAACAGCGCCCTGGCCGAAGAGGTGCCTTGCACCTGCAAGATGGTCAAGGCGGATGAACCCTACCTGGCCATCGTGAAGGCGGCCGAGCAGTCGCATTGCGCCCTGATCTTCATGGCCTCGCACGGCTGGAAGGGCGACTCGGCGCAAGTGCTGGGCAGCGAGACGATGAAGGTACTCATCCACAGCAAGGTTCCCGTCATGGTGCACAAGCCCGGGCCGCGCGACTGATACTGTCCGCTGCGCAAGGCACGCAATATGCAGCGCATGATCGTCATCGCTTTTTTCAAGGAGACATGCCATGCCTGCAGGAGCCAACCAGAAACGCGAAGGCGAGTTCAGGAAGCTGGAACACCGCTTTCGGCAGGAGGGCCGCTACAAGGGGCGCGAGGATGAAGTCGCCGCCCGCATCGTCAACAAGCAGCGTTCGCAGTACGGCGAGACCAAAGTGGAAAAGGCCAGGGACCGGCAGGGCAGGTCGCCGGATCGCGGCCTGCCGATGAAGGACTACCAGACCCTGACCATTCCGCAGATCCGCGACCGGCTCGATGCGCTGTCCAGCCGCGAGATCCAAAAGATCCGGTCCTATGAATCGGAACACAAGAACAGGAAGGGACTGATGGCGCTGTTAAACAAGTACCTGCACGGGCACCTGCCTCATTGAATGGCGTCAATGCGGGCGTGCCTGACCGCCGGCGTGTTGCGATCCCGGTGCCGAAATGGAGGAGAGCGCTTCGCCTGCCGGCTGCGCCTCGCCCGACGTGATGCTGATATCCCCGAGGGAAACGATGCCTGTCAGGCGCTTGTCGCGATTGACCACCGGCAGCCTGCGCATCTGCAAGTCGCCCATGTTGCGCGCCACGTCGTCGAGGTCGTCTTCCTCGAAGCAGTACTTCACGTCCGGGCTCATCACATCCCTGATCCTGGTATCGCCGGACTTGCCTTGCGCGATTGCGCGCACCACGATGTCTCGGTCGGTCAGCATGCCGACCAGGCGGTCGTTCTCGCCGACCGGCAGCACGCCGCAGTCGCTCTCCGCCATCATCTTTGCTGCGTCGATCAGGCTCTGGTCCGGATTGGCCACGCGCACATCGCGCGACATTGCATCAGCTACTCGCATGATAGGTCTCCTATTGAGTTGAAGTCACAGGACTGAATTGCCTGCACCGCGATGCAACGCATGTGCCATGCGACCGATGTGGCGACGATCCCCTGAATGCGCGCGTCACATCGCAAAAGCCGCCGCCGGCACTGCCTTCCCTCGCCGGATTTTCCGTTCGCGCGATGTAAGGCTTACCGGACGCGTGTAAAAGACAGGCAGTCGCTGCGCATGCCGGCTCCCACGCCGCTGCCTGTTGCGCTCAATGCCCCTGATCTTCGCAGGGCTACTGCGCTTTCTTTCCCGCAAACAAGAGCCAGCTTTCCGATTTTGGGAAGCTGCCGCATGCGCTTGCCGGAAACGCACCGCCGCTCTCTATGAAGCAGGAAAACAAGAATCGGCCGGACTCGCTGGCCCGCAATTTGCTAAACGGAAAGCAGTAAAGATAGAACAAGCGTGAATGGCTTGTCATCACGGCGAAGCCGTGACGGGGCGGTGCGATTCCGGCGCGGCCCCATGCAAGGGAGCGAAGAAAAATGCGGATTGCAAATTTGCGAATAGGGGTGCGGCTGGGAGGCGGGTTCGGCCTGGTCCTCCTGCTGATGATTGCGCTCGGCGCGCTGAGCGCGATGCGCATGGCGAAGATCGAGCAGAGCCTCGATGGCATCGTCAACAAGAACAACGTCATGATCAAGTCCGCCTTCCAGATGCGCCAGATGGTGCTGGAAATCGGACTGGCCACGCGCAACCTGGCGCTGATGACCGACGACGACCAGAAGCTCAGGGAAAACGATCGCATCGCCGACGGTCGGGACGAATACAACTCCTATGTGGAAAACCTCGACCGCCTGGTCCCGCAAGGCCATGCCAGGGAAGTGCTCGCCAAGATTGCCGCCGCCAGGGCCGCCACGGAACCGCTGACCGACAAGGTGCTCGGCATGCTGCAGGAGAACAAGCAGTCCGATGCGGTCAATGTCCTCATCGGTGAAGTATGGCCGAAGCAGACCAGGTGGCTGGGCGCCGTGGATGAACTGGTCCGCCTGCTGGAACGGGATGCCGACAAGGCGGTGGAAAATGCCGAGGCCGCCTACAAGAACGCGCTGCTGCTGACCGCGCTGATCGGCGGCGCGGCGCTGTTGCTCGGCGTCGGCGCGGCATGGCTGGTGACGCGCAGCATCACGCGCCCCTTGCATGAAGCGGTCAAGGTCGCACGCCGCGTCGCGGAAGGCGATCTCACCGGACAAGTGCAGGTGAAGTCGAGCGACGAAACCGGACAGCTGATGCAGGCGCTGAAGGAAATGAACGACAGCCTCGTGCATATCGTGACCCAGGTGCGGGCCGGAACGAACACGATGGCGAAGGCATCCGGCGAGATCTCCGCCGGCAACCAGGACCTCTCCTCGCGCACCGAACAGCAAGCCGGTTCGCTTGAGGAAACCGCATCCTCGATGGAACAGCTGACCTCGACCGTCAGGCAGAACGCCGACAACGCACGCCAGGCCAACGCGCTCGCCGCATCCGCATCGGAAGTGGCCGTCAAGGGCGGCGCCGCGGTGGCCGAGGTGGTCGAGACGATGGGTTCGATCCATGCGTCGGCGCGCAAGATCGCCGAGATCACGGGTGTGATCGACGGCATCGCGTTCCAGACCAATATCCTCGCGCTCAACGCGGCGGTGGAAGCCGCGCGTGCCGGGGAGCAGGGGCGCGGCTTCGCCGTCGTCGCCGGCGAGGTACGCAATCTCGCGCAGCGCTCCGCCGCCGCCGCCAAGGAGATCAAGGCGCTCATCGACACCTCGGTGGCAAAGGTCGATGCCGGCAGCAAGCAGGTGGACCGCGCCGGCGAGACGATGCAGGAGATCGTCGTCAGCGTCAAACGCGTTACCGACATCATCGACGAAATCGCGAGCGCCAGTCAGGAGCAGACCGCGGGCATCGAGCAGGTCAACCAGGCGGTGTCGCAGATGGATCACATGACGCAGCAGAATGCCGCGCTGGTCGAAGAGGCCGCCGCCGCAGCAAGCGCGCTGCAGGACCAGGCCAACGACCTGGCGCAGGTCGTGAACGTGTTCAAGCTCGAGAACGCGCCGGAAATGGAACCCGGCACGCAGGCCGCGCCGCAGCCCGCACAGGAGCCGGTGCAGGAAAGCGCGCCGGCCCAGGCACCTTCGGCGGTGGTTCCGCTTCCTGCGCGCAAGGCCGCATCGGTCGATGTACCGCGGCCGCGCATGGCCGCCATTGCGAACGCGCGTGGCGGCGACTGGGAAGAATTCTGATCGGGGCGGACGCGCCCTGACGAAACGATTCATTGGTTGTCTCCTCCTTCGCCGCCCTTCACGGGCGGCTTTTTTTGCGCGGCCGGACGCGGCGCGCATGATCGATTTCATGAGGTATTGCAATGCTGTATCAGATTCACGAATTCCAGCACGCGGTCATGAATCCGCTCGCGCAATGGGCGGATGCGGTGTCGAGCCTGTTCCGCAGCACCGCTTCGCCGCTGGCCTATACGCCGTTCTCGCGCGACCTGGCGGCCGGCGCCGATCTCATGGTCCGCATCGCGAAGGATTACAACAAGCCGTCCTTCGACATCGCGTCCACGACGGTGGAGGGCCGGTTCGTCGGCATCGAGGAGTGCGTGGCCGGCGAGAAGCCGTTCTGCCGGCTGCTGCATTTCCGCAAGCAGTTCGCGGCCGATGCCGTTGTCGCGCAGCCGAAACTGCTGGTGGTTGCGCCGCTGTCCGGACATCACGCCACGCTCCTGCGCGACACCGTGCGCATCCTGTTGCACGAACACGATGTGTACATCACCGACTGGGCCGATGCACGCATGGTGCCGCTGGCGGAAGGAGCGTTCCATCTCGACGACTATGTCGCCTACGTGCAGGAGTTCATCCGCCTGCTCGGCCCGGACGTGCATGTGCTGGCGATCTGCCAGCCGACGGTTCCCGTGCTGGGCGCGGTATCGCTCATGGCCAGCGCCGGCGACATGCAACCGCGCTCGATGACGCTGATGGGCGGCCCGATCGACGGACGGATTTCACCCACCGAAGTCAACAAGCTGGCGATGGACAAGCCCTATGAATGGTTCGAAGCGACCGTGATCGACGTCGTGCCGTTCAATTACCCCGGCGCGGGGCGGCGTGTGTATCCCGGCTTTCTCCAGCATGCGGGTTTCATCGCCATGCATCCGGAAAAGCATATGCAGAGCTATCTCGATTTTTACGAGAACCGCGCGCACGGGCATCCGGTCGACGCGCACCTGAAGTTCTACGACGAATACAACGCCGTGCTCGACATGGCCGCCGAGTTCTACCTGGAAACCATCAAGGTGGTGTTCCAGGACTTCGACCTGCCGCGCGGCACCTGGTACGTGAACGGGCAACTGGTGCGACCGCAGGATATCAGGGATGTGGCACTGCTGACGGTGGAAGGCGCGCAGGACGACATCTGCGGGATCGGCCAGACTCGCGTGGCGCACCAGCTGTGCAGCGCGATTCCCGATGCAAAGCGCGGGCACCACGAAGAGCCGGGCAGCGGGCACTACGGCATTTTTTCCGGCAGGCGCTGGCGCGAGAACATCTGCCCGGTGGTCAGCGCGTTTATCCGCGCAAACGATCGTTGAGCATGGATGGCCTTGTTCTCCGCCATCCCGGTGGGAATCGGAATGGCGGAGGAGAGCGGTGATCAGTTGATCAGCCGTGCGGCGTCCTGTGCCGCCACCCGGCCTTCGTCGGTCGGCACCACCCAGACTTCGGTCTGGCTGTCCGGCGCATGAATGGCCGCAATGGCATCGCCGGTGGCGGCCCGGTTGGCCGCCTCGTCGATCTGCACGCCGAGGAAGGCCAGGGCGTCGCACGCATTGCGCCGCAATGCCGCATCATGTTCACCGATGCCGCCGGTGAACGCGATCACGTCCAGCCCGCGCAAGCACGATGCGAGCGCGCCG
Source organism: Pseudomonadota bacterium (assembly GCA_021821365.1). Lineage (GTDB taxonomy): Bacteria > Pseudomonadota > Gammaproteobacteria > Burkholderiales > Burkholderiaceae_D > Noviherbaspirillum. Next base: position 19,136 of record JAKACN010000039.1, read on the forward strand.
CATTCACGCACGAGGCGATGCGTGAAAATGTCGATGGCAAGCTGCGCTGCCGGCTCTTCGCTGGCGCGCAGCGTGCGCATGTCGGCCGAAATGCCGGACACGCCGCGCAGCCCCGACTCGCGATACAGCATGCGCTCCAGCTGTTCCCAACTCCATCCGCCGCGCAGCAGGTGCAGCAGCACGCCGGGATCGACCTCGCCGCTGCGCGTGCCCATCATCAGGCCGTCCAGCGCCGAGAAGCCCATGGTGGTGGCGACGCTCTTCCCGTCCTTCACCGCGCAGGCGCTGGCGCCGTTGCCGAGATGCGCGACCACCACGCGCCCGTGCGCGCGTGCCGATCGTTCGAAAAGCCGGTCGACCACATAACGGTAGGAGAGGCCGTGGAAGCCGTAGCGGCGGATGCCCATCTCGCGCAATGCCTGCGGCAGCGCAAACAGGTATTCGGTTTGCGGCAGCGTCGCGTGGAATGCGGTGTCGAAGCATCCGACCTGTGGCAGGCCGGGGAAATTCCTGCGGAAGGCGCGCACGCCGGCCAGGTTGTGCGGCTGGTGCAAGGGCGCGAGCGAGGACAGCGAGGTCAGGTAGGAGAGCATCTCGTCGTCCAGCACGACCGACTTCGACAGCCGCTCGCCGCCATGCACGATGCGATGCGCGATGGCCGTAATGCGAATGCCTTCCGCGTGATGCTTCAGCACCATGTCGAGCGCGGCCAGCGCGCGATCGTGCGGACAGCCATCGCCGGGCTCCAGCGTGTGGCTGCTGCTGCCGTCCTTGCCCGATACCTTGACGACCGGCGCGCCGCCGGCCTCCAGTCCCTCGATGTTTCCGGAAAAACGTGCCGCGCCGATTTCCCGGCCGTCCTGCGGATAGAGCGCGAACTTGAGCGAGGAGGAACCGGCGTTGACCGCGAGGATGGCGTTCAATGCGTTGCTCATGGCTGCACCTTGCGGTTGTGATGGGCAAGCATCAGCGCGAGCGCCGCGGAACCGACGCGCGCGTTGGCGCTGTCGGCGCGGCTGGTCAGCGCGATCGGCACGCGTGCACCGAGAACCACGCCGCAGGTGGTGGCGCCGGCCAGGTATTCGAGCTGCTTGGCCAGCATGTTGCCGGATTCCAGGTCGGGCACGATCAGGATATCGGCATTGCCCGCCACGGTCGATTCGATGCCCTTGATGCGCACCGCTTCCATCGACACGGCGTTGTCGAATGCCAGCGGGCCATCGAGATTGCCGCCGGTGATCTGGCCACGGTCCGCCATTTTGCACAGGGCCGCCGCGTCGAGCGTGGACTGCATCTTGATGTTCACGGTTTCGACGGCGGACAGGATCGCCACGTTCGGGCGCGTGTTGCCGAGAGCGTGGGAAAGATTGATCGCGTTCTGGATGATGTCTGCCTTTTCTTCCAGCGTCGGCTTGATGTTGAGCGCGGCATCCGAGATCAGCAGCGGCTTGTCGTACATCGGCACGTCAAAGCGGAATACATGCGACAGCCTGCGCTTGGTGCGCAGCGCGCGCGTGGTCACCACGGCATGCATCAGTTCGTCGGTGTGCAGGCTGCCTTTCATCAGTGCCTCGACCTCGCCGTTGGCAGCCATTTCCGCCGCGTGTTCGGCGGCAGCGACGCTATGGTCCACCGAGCGAATTTCGATGCCGCCGAGATCCAGTTCCGCTGCTTCGGCCACGGCGCGCAGCTTCGATTCCGGGGCGATCAGCACGGGCTCGATCAGGCCGTGCCGCGCCGCATCCAGCGCGCCGCGCAGGGACTCGGGGTCGCAGGGATGCACCACCGCGCAGCGCACCGCCGCGAGATGGCGCACGTTGGCGAGCAAGGCGTCGAGGCGCGCCTGCGGATCGAAGGTATGTACCCACGGCGTCGACATGGCGTGGCGCAGCACTTTGCGGGTAGGGGCGAGGACGACCGCAGCGCCGGCCAGCACGGTCTTTCCCGTCTGATTCACGACCCTGCAATCGAGCGTGACGCGCTTGGTGGCATCATCCTTCGCGGTGACGGTGACGACAACGGTCAGGGTGTCGCCGACACGCACCGGCAGCATGAAATTCAGCGTCTGGTCGACATAGACGGTGCCGGCGCCGGGGAACTGCGTGCCGAGCAGGCTGGAGATGAGGGTGGCGCCCCACATGCTGTGCGCCACCACGCCGTGGAACAGGGTCTGGACCGCGAATTCCGCATCGACATGGGTCGGATTGTAGTCGCCCGAGACGGCGGCGAACGCCTGGATGTCCGACAGCGACAGCGTGCGCACGAGGCGCGCCGACTGTCCGACCGCCAATTCATCGTAAGTGGTGTTTTCGATCTGTTGCGAAATAATGTCGTTCATAAATCCCTATGCGGAAAATAGTTTGCTGAGCGATTCGCCGGCCAGGCGAATCCTGGAAATCCGCATCGAGGCATCCGGCGCTGCCGCACGCCCGGAGCAGGTCGTGCAGGCCGGCCGGGCAGGTGCCTGGCCAGGGATGCCAATGCAAGGATGGGATCGATTCCCGGGTTGGAGAAAAGCAAGGAGTATGCCGAATGGAAACGTTGCGCGCAGCATGACGCTGTCAGGCCGCGGCGCCATCGGCGTGTCGGAGCGGCGCTGTCAGAGATCCCGCCGGCCGCATTGCGTCATGGCGTGGACGATGGCCTCGCGCCGCCCGGCGAGGGCCTTGTCGAGCAGCGGGTAAACCAGCACCTCTTCCTTCATGAGATGCTGCTGCATCAGCAGGGCAAAGGATTCGGCATGCAGCAGGAAATCGGCCGGACTGAGTCTGTCCAGCGCGGCCAGCATGCGATCGAGGATGCCATGCAGATGCGCGTGCTCGCGGCGCAGGATATCGACCGGGCCGTCACCCTGGCGGATGGTTTCCTCGAAAATGGGAAAAAGCACATTCTCTTCCATGCGAATGTGCTCCTTGATGGCATCGCTGAAATGCCGGGCGCCGGCGTGGACCGCGTCCCAGTTCTTGTCGTCGATGCCTGTTTCGATCAGCGCGAACAGATCCTGGCAGTGCTTGTGGTCGAGCGCCAGGCGGTCGCAAATGGTATTCATGGTGTGCGCTCCGTTCCTGCCATTGTCGACCGGATGGTCGCGCGTTCTCCTTGACCTGGGGCAGGTTTGAACGGATTGCCCGCGTCGGCCGGACGGCATGCGCATGGTGCGGTCAATCAATCCAGCGCGAATTGACGCACGTCAAATAAATTGCGACCGGGCATCGCTATAGTGGCGGACGCCAATCGACCGTCCCGTATCCATTCCGATGTCCCGTCTTCGTCGCGTTCCCGTTTTGTTCCTGGCAGGTTTGCTCGCGATGTCGGTGCAGCAGGGAGCCTTGTCGCAGCTGCGCCCGGTCCCGGTCCCGCGCTATGAACCGGTGAAGCCGGCGGCCGCGACGGAGCAGGGCGCCGCCGATGCCGGCCAGGATTCCAACAAGTTTTACGATCCGCTCGGCCCGAACTTCGGCAACCTCCAGAAAATCGATGAGGCGAGCGCCGGCCTGCCCCTCGACAAGCGCGGCAAGATCGACTGGATGACGGCACTGCGCAGCGGCGCCATCAAGCCGCGCTCCGACCTGTATGGGACCAAGGGGCCCGATGTGCTGAACCTGGACATCATCCTCAAGAATACGAAGGAGATGCCCTATGTGAAATTCCCGCACAGCTCGCATACCGAATGGCTCACCTGCAGCAATTGTCATGACAAGATTTTCGTGCCGAAGGCCGGCGCCAATCCGATCACCATGACGAAGATCTTCCAGGGCGAGTACTGCGGTGTCTGTCACGGCCGGGTTGCCTTCGCCACCGTCTATTCCTGCGAGCGCTGCCACAGCGTCCTTCATGGCGACGGAAAGGCCTGGTGGTGACCGCGGCGAATGCCGCATTACGCCACGATCGCGAGGGGCTTTCAGCCATTTTCTCCCTGCATTTTGGAATAATTGATCTGGATCATTAAAAATCGCAGCAGCCACGTTATCCTTGGGGGCATATTGATTTCTCTCAAACGCGCTGGCGCGAAGTTTGCATGTTCGCAACTGTCGTTTGAATTCAACATCCGCTGACGGCGGTGTTGACCCGCTAGGTAATGCATGGTCGACGGGAGGGGAATCGGTGGCGGCCATGCGCGCTTCTCTCCGTGAGGGCGACAGGGCCGGAAGTTTGCCGTGGACTGACGGGTGCCGCAGGAACGCAGTTCATTGCAGTCTTCTTGGGTGGTGCGGATTCCGATTGTCAGTAACGAGGTTTTTGAAAATGAGAATAGAACGTGTTCGATCGCCGCGAGATGACACCATGCAGAACCTGAGACGCATTCTTGCCAACACCTCGCTGTTCCGCATGCTCGACGAGAGGCAGCTTGATGACATCACTGCTGCCACCCAGCCGATTCGCGCCTCCACCAATACCTGCGTGATCAACCAGGGCGATGCGCCGAAGGGCGTGTACATCGTGGTGTACGGGCAGGTGAAGATCGGCTTCGACCGCAAGGATGGCAGCGAAAAGACACTCGCGATCCTCGGCCAGAACAAATGCTTCGGCCTGGGCGAAATGCTGCTCGATCGCGCGCACCTCGCCTTCGTCAAGACCACCACCGATTCGATGCTGCTGCACACGTCGCGCGACAAGGTGATGGAAGTCGCGCGGGAGAACTTCGGCTTTGCGCAGGAACTGATGGTCTGCGTTGGTCGCCAGCTCTATACCCTCGTGCGCGATATCGAAAGCTATTCGCTGCAAACCGCGAAGCAGCGCCTGGCCGGCTACCTGCTGCGGCAGAGCCAGTATCAGGCCGGCGACTGTGTCGAACTCATCGCCAGCAAGACGCTGATCGCCTCACGCCTGAGTCTGACGCCGGAAACCCTGTCGCGCCTGCTGCACGATTTCTCGTCGGACGGCCTGATCGCCGTAACCGGGCGCCGCATCAAGATCCTCGATTACGAGCGCATGGGCGGCATGCTCGCCGCCTGAACGCCTGCCTGCGCCACGAACGGGCCGGGCAGTCGACGGCCTCTGAAACCATCTCCCTTGCACGGGCCGGGCGTGCTCGCGCCCGATTGTCATTTTTTCCATCCGGAACTTCTGCGCCGCGCGGGGTTCAGATTGGTGATCTGAGTCAATTCATTCACCTCCCGCATAACGGTTTTGCAGGCACGCAAACGCAAGATGGCACATAATATGCATTCCTGCCGGAAACGCGGTGTTGCATGTCGCGCGGCGCGTTTCTGTTTATCCTGATCAGTCCATGTATGGCTACCTGTTTTCCGCTTGAGGCGCGGTCCCGCGCGATTCCTTCACGCCACGCCGGCAAAGGACGCGAATGACGTTTCAGGCCCACCAACTCGCCTGCGTCCGCGGCGACCTGCAGCTCTTTGCCGATATCAATTTTGAAATCCAGCCTGGCGATGCCATGCGGGTGGCCGGCACCAACGGTAGCGGCAAGACCAGCCTCCTGCGCATCCTGTGCGGCCTGTCGGCGCCGGCGCACGGCGAAGTACGCTGGGACGGGCGCAACATCCGCAAGCTGCGCGACGAATTTTGCAGCAGGCTCATTTACCTCGGCCACGCCAATGGCGTGAAAGATGATCTCGCCGCCTGGGAAAACCTGGTGGTGTCGTCAACCCTCATGGGGCGGCCGGTGACCAGCGACGAAGCGCACGATGCGCTGGAACAGCTCGGCCTGGCGCGCGCGGCGGATCTTCCGACGCGCGCCTTGTCGCAGGGACAACGCAAGCGCGTCGCGCTGGCCCGCCTGAGCCTCGGACTGGCAATGCCCTTGTGGATCCTCGACGAACCGTTCACCGCGCTCGACGTCAGCGCCGTCAAGGCCTTGTGCGGGACGATCGACAAGCATCTTGCGGGCGGCGGCATGATCATTTACACCACGCACCAGGAGGTCGACCTTTCCTCGGCGCGGCGCTCGCTGTGCCTGGACATGAACCAGGGGCGCCTATGCTGAAAGTGCTGCTCTGCGTCATCCGGCGCGACCTGCTGCTCGCATTCCGACGCCGTTCCGATGTTCTTACGACCTTGTTTTTCTTCATTATCGTCGCCAGCTTGTTCCCGTTGGGAGTAGGGCCTGAACCGACGTTGCTGCGGACCATGGCGCCCGGCATCCTCTGGGTCGCGGCACTGCTGGCCTCGATGCTGGCGCTGGGCCGCCTGTTCGCGCTCGATTTCGCGGACGGCACGCTGGAGCAGATGGTGCTGTCGTCCGAGCCGCTGACCGTGATCGTGATCGGCAAGGTGATTGCGCATTGGCTGGTATCCGGCTTTCCGCTGGTGCTGCTGGCGCCGGTGCTTGCGATCCAGTTCGATCTGCCGGTTTCGTCGGTCACCGTGCTGTTCGTCAGCCTGCTGCTCGGGACGCCGTCGCTCAGCCTGATCGGTTCGATCGGCGCGGCGCTCACGCTCGGCGTGCGCGGCGGGGGCGTGCTGGTGTCGCTGCTGGTGCTGCCGTTGTACATACCGGTGTTGATTTTCGGCGCAGGCGCGGTGGGGGCCGAGGCCTCCGGTGTCGGCGCCACGGCCCATCTGCTCTTGCTCGGCGGAGCCCTGGCAGGCGCGGCAGCGCTGACACCCTGGGCGACCGCCGCAGGGCTTCGGATTGCATTGGAATAATCGGCCATGCGAGCAGGCTTCGGCGCAGTCGCTTTCGGGGCGTTGACCGAGAGTCGGGTAACATCCGGGCGTGTGGCCGATGTTGTCACCCTGGTGAAACTCGTGGCACAGCGATTGCTTTCATTGCAGAAAAATTCGGCCGGGCATGGATTTGGGCTTGAAAGAGCGGTTTTCCGCCTGCCGCAGGCCGGTTTCCGGCGGGCTTCGACGAATTGCTGTAGGATGCATTCCCGAATCCGGGAAAGGCAGCCCGGCACGTCCTCCCCTGGCCAGGAAAGCACCGTTATAAAAACATCATTGGAGTAACGCAGAAGTGTCCATTTCCGACCACCTTCTCTCGGGTAATCTGGAATCGAGCGGATTCAGGTTTTTCAAGTACGCGTCGCCGCAGACATTTTTCCCATTGGCGGGAAAAATGATTCCCTTCTTTGCGACGGCCGCCGTCATCCTCGGCATCATCGGCATGTATATCGGCCTGGTGCTGGCGCCGACCGATTTCCAGCAGGGCGATGCCTACCGCATCATCTTCATTCACGTACCCGCTGCCTGGATGTCCATGTTCATCTACTGCGTGATGGCATTCTGGTCCGCCGTCGGACTCGTGCTCAATACCCGCCTGTCGTCGATGATGGCAACCGCGCTCGCACCGACCGGCGCGATGTTCACCTTCCTCGCTCTCTGGACCGGTTCGCTGTGGGGAAAACCGACCTGGGGAACCTGGTGGGTCTGGGATGCGCGCCTGACATCCGAACTGATCCTGCTGTTCCTCTACATCGGCTTCATGGCGCTGCAGGCATCGATCGATGACGTGCGCCGCGCCGACAAGGCCGGCGCCGTGCTGGCGCTGGTCGGCGTCGTCAACGTGCCGATCATCTATTTTTCCGTGCAGTGGTGGAACACGCTGCACCAGGGTTCGTCGGTCAGCATGACCAAGGCGCCGAGCATGGCGATGACGATGCTGCTGGGGATGCTGGTCCTCGCGCTGGCTTCGTGGGCTTATGCCATCATGATGACCCTGCTGCGGGTGCGCTGCATCATGCTCGAGCGCGAGCGCCATACCGATTGGGTAAAGGAATACGTGGAGAAGAACGCATGAACTGGCATAGCTGGGGCGAATTTTTCGCAATGGGCGGCTACGCGCTCTATGTGTGGGGCTCGGTGCTGATGACCGTGCTGCTGCTCGGCGCGGAAGTGCTCTCGGTGCGCGCGCGCCGCAAGAACCTGCTCAGGCAATACAGCCGCTGGATACGGAACACTCGGAGGGAAAACGATGAAAACAAGGCATAAGCGCCTGGTATTGGTTGCCGCAGGGCTGGGCGCGCTGGGTCTTGCAGCGTGGCTGGTGTTGTCGGCGTTCAAGCAGAACATGGTGTTTTTCTTTACGCCTACCCAGGTTTTCTCCGGCGAAGCGCCCAAGGGGCGGAGCTTCCGCATCGGCGGCATGGTCGAAAACGGCAGCCTCAAGCGCCAGGCCGACGGCGTCACCGTCAGCTTCATCGTGACCGACACCGCGCAGAAGCTGCCCGTCACCTATAAAGGCATCCTGCCCGACCTGTTCAAGGAAGGGAAGGGCGTGGTGGCGCAGGGCAAGCTCGACCAGAGCGGCAACTTCGTCGCGGAAGAGGTGCTTGCCAAGCATGACGAAAACTACATGCCTCCGGATGCCGCCTATGCAATGAAGAAGGGCCAGGAGGCCAACCAGAAGGCCGCAGCGGCAAACATGGCAAAGGATGCGAAATAAATGACTCCTGAACTTGGCAATTTTGCCGTCATCCTCGCGCTATGCGTGGCGCTGGTGCAAGGCATACTCCCGATCGTCGGATCCTACACCGGCAACCAGCGCTGGATGGCTGTGGCGCGGCCCGCGGCGGCGGCGCAGTTCCTGCTGCTGACGACAGCGTTTGCATGCCTCGTCTATGCGTTCGTCACCAATGACTTCTCGGTGACCTATGTCGCCTCCAACTCGAACTCCAAGCTGCCGGTGTACTACCGTATCGCCGGCGCCTGGGGCGGCCATGAAGGCTCGATGCTGCTGTGGATCCAGATGCTGGCGGTCTGGACCTTCGCCGTTTCGCGCTTCAGCCGCCAGCTGCCGGACGAGACGGTGGCGCGCGTGCTGGGCGTGATGGGCCTGATCAGCGTCGGCTTCCTCGCCTTCCTGCTGTTCACTTCCAATCCGTTCGAGCGCCTGCTGCCGGCCGCGGTCGATGGCCGGGACCTGAACCCCCTGCTGCAGGACTTCGGCATGATCATCCATCCGCCGTTGCTGTACATGGGCTATGTCGGCTTCTCGGTGGCGTTTGCCTTCGCGATCGCGGCGTTGATGGGCGGCCAGCTGGATGCCGCCTGGGCGCGCTGGTCGCGTCCCTGGACCGCGGTCGCCTGGATGTTCCTGACGCTCGGCATTTTCATGGGCAGCTTCTGGGCCTATTACGAACTCGGCTGGGGCGGCTGGTGGTTCTGGGATCCGGTCGAGAACGCTTCCTTCATGCCATGGCTCGCCGGCACAG
>JAKACN010000284.1 GCA_021821365.1 Pseudomonadota bacterium
CGCCACCACAGCGCAAGACTGCCGAAGAGGATCAGCAGCGCGCCGGCGCACAGATCGCTTGTCATCATGGCATGCGCGCGCAGCTCGGGCGGCGCGAGGTTGCGCTCGGCGGTCACGCGCGCTACCTGCGGGCCGAAGCTGCCGGGATCGAGATAGCCGAGCATCGCGGGCGACGCGAGCAGCCAGGCGCCGAGCGCGATCAGGGCGAATTGCGTCCACAGCATGTTCAGGTGCTCCGCATACATGTGCTGCATGTGTGGATCGGACATGCGCTTTGCCGTGGCGGGCTGGCTGCGGTCGCTGGCGTCGTTCATGTCTTCGATTCAGTCGGCCCCGTACGCGATGGTCGACAGCAGGGCCAGCGCGTCCTGGCGCGAATCGAGCCGGGTGTGCTGCACCACGATCGGTACGTCCGATTCGAATACGCTGGCGTAGTCGGTTCCCGCCGGAACGGGCTCGGGATCGCTCAGGTCGTTGAACCGCAGGTGCAGCGTTCGCATCGCCGGCACGGTGACGCGGTAGGGGCCGGCGGGATCTCGGTTGCTGAACAGCACCATGATCTCGACATGCGCATCGCGCTCGTTGGCATTCAGGATGCAGGCCGCCTCATGGCTCGCCAGCGCGCGCCCTTCGCCGGTGCTGCCGGGAGGGATGTAACCTTCCGGGATGGCCCAGTGTGTTTTTCCGATTGGGTGCATGGAGTTCTCCAGCTACGGGTTCGTGGATTGCATAGAAAAATTCTTGTCCACGAAAGACACAAAAGGCACGAAAATATTCTTCGTGGTATTCGTGGGGCGCGCCGAGTGCTTTTCGTGTACCCAATAGATCTATCCGTGCGCCTACTGACGCAAAGCCATGCGCAGCACCTGTGCGAGATGCAGTGCTTCGCGGCCGGTGGTCTGCGCGATCTGCTCGCGGCAACTGAAGCCGTCCGCCACCAGCAGCGTATCCTGCGCGGCGGCACGTACTGCCGGCAGCAGCACGCGCTCTCCGCAGGCGATGGATATGTCGTATTTTTCCTTCACGAATCCATAAGATCCGGCCATGCCGCAGCAGCCGGAATCGGGCATGTGGACATCCAGCTTCAGCTTGTGCAGTACGTTCATCTCCGCATCCGTATGCAGGATGGACTTGTGATGGCAGTGCGCATGGACGACCGCCTTGCGCGGCAGCGGCGGCACGGAAAAGTCGACGTCTTCCCGTTCCAGGAATTCGCTCAGCAACTGCACCTGCCCGGACAGGCGCATCGCCTGCTCGCTGTACGGGAAGAGATTGGGCAATTCGTCGCGGAATACCGATACGCAGGCCGGCTCCAGGCCAATGATGGGCGTGCCGGCGTGAATGTCGTCGGCCAGCGCGTCCATGATCCTGTTCAGGTACTCACGGGCGCGATCCAGCATGCCGAACTCGTACAGCGGGCGGCCGCAGCACAGATGCATGCGCGGAATGTCGACGCGGCATCCGAGGTGCTCCAGCACGTCGACCGCGGCGACGGCGACATCCGGGTGGAAGTAATTGTTGAAGGTGTCCGGCCACAGGATGACTTTGCGGCCATCGGCGCGCCGCTCACGCCGGTGGAACCAGTGCGTGAAGGGCTGCCCGGCGAGGCGGGTGATCTCGCGCTGCGGCGCGATGCCGACGATCGCTTTCGCGAGCGTGGAAAAGGGCTTGGCGTGGGTCAGGAAATTGGCTACCGAGGGCAGGTGCGACGCCAGTTTTGCCCAGCGGTCGATCAGGCCGAACGCATAGGCGGCGGGCGGGCGCATTCTGCCGTCGTAGTAATGCGCCATGAACTCTGCCTTCCAGGTCGCCATGTCGACATTGACCGGACACTCGCCCTTGCAGCCCTTGCAGGACAGGCAGAGGTCGAGCGCTTCATGCACCGCCGGACTCTTCCATCCGCCATGAACGGCCGAGCCCTGCAGCATCTCGAACAGCAGGCGCGCGCGGCCGCGCGTTGCGTGCATTTCCTCGCCGGTGGCCATGTAGCTCGGGCACATGGTGCCGCTCTTCTTGCGGCATTCGCCCACGCCCACGCAACGCAGCAGCGCGCGCGGGAAGTTGCCGTTGTCGTCGGGATAATGGAAATGCACCGTCACCGGCGGTGGATCGTATTCCGTGCCGATGCGCAGGTTCTGGTCCGCGCGGTAGGCGTCGACGACCTTGCCGGGATTCATTTTTCCCTGCGGGTCCCAGATGCGCTTGAAATCGCGGAAGGCCTGCATCAGTTCGTCGCCGAACATGATGGGCAGCAGCTCCGCCTTCGACTGGCCGTCGCCGTGTTCGCCGGAGATCGATCCATGCAGGCTGGTGACGAGGTGCGCCGCTTCGTGCAGGAACTCGCGGAACTTCGCAATGCCGGGTGCGGTTTCGAGGTCGAAGTCGATGCGGGTGTGCACGCAGCCCTGGCCGAAATGGCCGTACAGGTCGCACTGGTAGCCATACTTGTCGAACAACGCGCGCAGGGCGCGCAGGTACTTGCCGAGATTCTCCGGCGGCACCGAGGAATCCTCCCAGCCTTCCCAGGTGATCTTCTGGTTCGGCACATGCGCGGTCGCGCCGAGGCCGGACTCGCGCACCTTCCAGATCTTCTTTTCAACGGGCGGGTCGTCGTACAACTTCATGGCTGGCGGATGGTCGACCTGCCTGAGCGCGTCCATCATCGCACGCGCCTTGCGGTCCGAGTCTTCCTTGCTGTCGCCGCCGAACTCCACCAGCAGCCAGCCACCGCCCTTGGGCAGCAGTTCGACATTCTCGGGGTGCAGGTGCACCGCTTTCATATCGGCGATCAGCCGGTCGTCCATGCCTTCCAGCGCGATCGGATGGTGCCGCATGATTTCCGGCACGTGGTCGCCGGCCTCGTACACGTCCTTGTAGCCGAGCACGACCAGCGAACTCGCCGCCGGCTTGTCGAGCAGGCGCAGCCTGGCTTCGAGGATGACCACGCAGGTGCTCTCCGAGCCGACCAGCGCGTGCGCCACGTTGAAGCCGTGCTCGGGCAGCAGGGCTTCCAGGTTGTAGCCGGAAACGCGGCGCGGAATCTGCGGGAAACGGCGACGGATTTCGTCGATGTGACGATCGCGCAGTTTCTGCAACTGGTCATAGATGTCGCCGCGCCGGCCGGGCTGCGCGAGGATCTCGTGCAGCAGCGCATCGCTGGTTTCCCCGACCGTCATGCGCTCGCCGTCATAGGTGAGGATGTCGAGTTCGATGACGTTGTGCACCGTCTCGCCGCCCATCACGGAATGCGGGCCGCAGGAGTTGTTGCCGATCATGCCGCCGAGGGTGTTATGCGTATGCGTGGCGGGGTCGGGCGCGAAGGTGAGGCCGAGCTTGCCGGCGGCGTCGCGCAAATCGTCCAGTACGCATCCCGGCTGCACGCGCGCGGTCTTCGCCTCGCGGTCGATCTCGATGATCCTGTTCAGGTATTTGGAGAAGTCCATCACCACCGCGACGTTGCAGCACTGCCCGCACAGGCTGGTGCCGCCGCCGCGCGAAAGCACCGGCGCGCCATATTGCCAGCACAGGCGCACCGTGGTGACCACGTCCTCGACGGTGCGCGGAACGACGACGCCGATCGGCACCTGGCGGTAATTGGACGCGTCCGTCGCATAGAGCGCGCGCGAACCGGCGTCGAAGCGCACTTCGCCTTCGATGCTGTGCGCGAGTTCCGCTTCCAGCTTTTTCATGTCGCCGTAAGCGGCACCGGCGGCGGGGCGTGGCGCGCCGGGGCGCGTGTCGACTAGACCTCGTAGCATCGTGCATCCTGCCTTTTGAATTCGATACCCAGTCCCGGCCGGCTCGGGTCGGGCGCCAGCTTGCCGTTATCGGGAACGGCCGCACCGTCGAACAGCATCTGCTCGATGCGCGCATGGTCGTAAAAATATTCGAGATGCACGGCCGGCCGCACGGCGCAGCACAAGGGCAGATGCAGGGCCGGGGCGCAATGGCTGGAGAGCGGAACGCCATAGGCTTCGCACAGTGCCGCCGCGCTGAGAAAGCCGGTGATGCCGGCGCAGCGCGTGGCATCGGCTTGCAGCACATCGACGGCCTGCGCTTCCAGCATGCGTTGGAAGTAGGGCAGGTCGTAGCCATATTCGCCGGCGGATATCGCCATGCCGCCCGGCGCGCGATTGCGCAGCAGGTGCAGGCCGGCGAGGTCGTCGGAGGACACCGGCTCCTCGAACCAGGCGACGCCGGACTGCGCGAACTCCTGCGCGAAGGCCAGCGCCTGCTTGCGCGTGTAGGCACCGTTGGCGTCGACGAACAATTGCACGTTGCTGCCGATGGCTTCGCGCGCAGCCTTCACGCGTGCCAGGTCCTGCCCGGGTTCGCGTCCGATCTTCATTTTCGCCATGCGCATGCCGCTCGCGGCCCAGCCGCCAAGCTGTTCGCGCAGGCGATCCAGGGAATAGCTGGTGAAACCGCCGCTGCCGTACACCGGAATCGATTGACGCGTCGCGCCGAGCAGGGCCGCGAGCGAGACGTTGAGCAGTTTTGCTTTCAGGTCCCAGAGCGCATTGTCGACGGCGGAGATGGCCATCGAGCAGATGCCCGCTCGGCCGACATTGCGGATGGCCCGCACCATGTCGAGCCAGCGCGCATTGATTGCCATCGCGTCGCAGCCATGCAGCAATGGTGCGAGCTTCTCGCGGATCAGGGCGGCGGTGGCGATGCCCGCATACGTATAGCCGATACCGCTCATGCCGCCGGCATTGATGTGCACCAGCACCAGCGTGGTGGAATCCCACTCCAGCGTGCCGTCCGATTCCGGCCCATCGGTCGAAATGGTGTAGGCCTCCACGCCGACATGGTTGATGGGGACGGGTGATTCCTGCGTTGCCATGGCCTTACTTGCCCGGGAACAGGCCGTCCCAGACTTCCTTGAACGAGGACTGGATGATGCCGATGGAATCCGGATCGCGCTGCCAGAGGGCCGACAGATAGGCTTTTGCCTGCTTCGCCGAGATATGCGGCGGCAGCGGCGGCACGTCGGGATCGGTCACCATTTCGACCAGTGTCGGCACGTTCGACGACAAGGCGCGGTCCCACGCCGGGCCGATGGCCTCCGGCTTGTCGACGCGGATGCCGCCGAGGCCGAGCAGGTCGGCATAGGCCGCATAGGGGAACCGCGGCAAAGTCTGCGAAGCGACGAACTTCGGGTCGCCTTCCATCGCGCGCTGCTCCCAGGTCACCTGGCTCAGGTCGCTGTTGTTGAGCACGAGGATGGTCAGCTTGCCGTTGCCCCAATCTTTCCATACTTTCGAAATCGTGATCAGGCCGTTGATGCCGTTCATCTGCATCGCGCCGTCGCCCACCATCGCGATCACATGCCGGTCCGGGTGCGCATACTTGGCGCCGATCGCATACGGCACGCCGGGGCCCATGGTAGCGAGACCGCCGGAAAGCGACGCCATCATGCCGCGCCGGATCTTGAGATCGCGCGCATACCAGTTGGCCGCCGAGCCGGAGTCACAGGTCAGGATGCAGTTGTCGGGCAGGCGCGGCGAGAGCTCCCAGAACACGCGCTGCGGATTGATCGGCTTGGCCTCGTTCATCGCGCGCGCTTCCAGCACGCGCCACCAGCGGTCGACATTCTTCTCGATGCCCTCGCGCCAGCTGCGGTCCTTCTTGCGCTGCAGGTTGGGGATCAGCGCGCGCAGGGTGTCGCGGCTGTCGCCGACCAGGCTGACTTCCATCGGATAGCGCAGGTTCAGCATGCGGCCGTCGATGTCGATTTGCACGCCGCGCGCCTGGCCTTCCTTGGGCAGGAATTCGGAGTAGGGGAAGGACGAGCCGACCATCAGCAGCGTGTCGCATTCGGTCATCAGGTCCCAGCTCGGCTTGGTGCCGAGCAGTCCGATCGGGCCGGTGACGAAGGGCAGGTCGTCCGGCACCGCCGCCTTGCCGAGCAGCGCCTTGGCCACGCCCGCGCCGAGCATGTCGGCCACCTCGATGATTTCGTCGGTTGCATGCAGCGCGCCGGCACCGACCAGCATGGCGACCTTCTTGCCGGCGCGCAGCAGATCGG
>JAKACN010000285.1 GCA_021821365.1 Pseudomonadota bacterium
CAGACCTTCGGCAAGGGTTCGGTGCAGACCATCCGCCAACTGACCGCCGACACCGCCGTCAAGCTGACCACCGCCCGCTACTACACGCCGAACGGCCGCTCGATCCAGGCGCGCGGCATCGTTCCTGACCTGCTGGTCGACGAATACGCTGACGGCGACGGCCTGAACGGCCTGCGCCTGCGCGAAGCCGACCTGCAGAAGCACTTGCACAACGACAAGGACAAGGACGAGACGGCGCGCAAGATCGATGACGTGGAAGAAGAAAAGCAGATTGCCGCCATCGAGAAGAAGCACAAGCCGCTCGAGTTCGGCAGCAAGGACGACTTCCAGCTGGCGCAGGCACTGAACCACCTGAAGGGCCTGCCGGTCCAGCTTTCCAAGTCGGCCAAGATCGAAAGCAAGAAGGAACACACGATCAATGAGAAGAAGAACGGCAACGGTAACGGAAATGGAAACGGGCATGGCGACAAGAAGTAAGCCCGGGATGAGATGAAGAAAAGGCCGCAGCAATGCGGCCTTTTTCTTTTTTCTCGCCGCTTGCCTCCGGTACATGGCATTGGTTTTGCGTGTCGTCATTCCTTCTGCACCGATAGAGGGTAACTTACGTCAAGGAAGCCCTCGGAGAGACGAACATGCAAGACCCGACAACATTGTCCGCGGCAACACGTCCGGTGCGCGCGCGTCGCCAATCCTGGGTGAAAAAGCTTGGGCCGGGATTGATCACGGGCGCAGCGGACGACGACCCGAGCGGCATAGCGACCTATTCGCAGGCTGGAGCGCAGTTCGGGCTGAACATGCTCTGGACCGTGTTCC
This sequence comes from Pseudomonadota bacterium, assembly GCA_021821365.1. Lineage (GTDB taxonomy): Bacteria > Pseudomonadota > Gammaproteobacteria > Burkholderiales > Burkholderiaceae_D > Noviherbaspirillum. The sequence goes on from JAKACN010000285.1 coordinate 814, forward strand.
TCACCTACCCGCTGATGGTCGGCATCCAGATCGTCAGCGCCAAGATCGGGCGGGTCAGCGGCCACGGCCTTGCCAGCAACATGCGCCTGCACTACCCCGCGTGGCTGGTCTATCTCGTGGTCGGATTGCTGCTGGCCGCCAACACCATCAATATCGCCGCGGATGTGTCCGCCATGGGCGAATCGCTTGCCCTGCTGACCGGTGGCCCGGCGCAACTGTACGCAGCGGGGCTCGGCATTGCGTCCCTCCTGCTGCAGATGTTCATCCCGTACAGCCGCTATGTCAGGCTGCTCAAATGGCTGACGCTCGGCCTGCTGGCCTATGTCGCCACCGTGTTCGTGGTCCACGTTCCCTGGGCCCAGGCCGCCGAACGGACACTCCTGCCGCACCTGTCCTGGACGCCGGGCTACCTGACCACCGTCGTCGCCGTCTTCGGCACGACCATCAGTCCCTACCTGTTCTTCTGGCAGGCATCGGAAGAAGTGGAAGACCAGCGCGCCAATCCGGCATCGCGTCCGCTGAAGGAAGCGCCGGAGCAGGCGGGCGCAAACTTCAGGCGCATCCGGCTCGACACCATCATCGGCATGGGCTTCTCCAACCTGGTGTCCTTCTTCATCATCCTGACGGCGGCCGTGACGCTGCATGTGCATGGCGTGACCGACATCCAGACGTCGGCGCAGGCCGCGGCCGCGCTGCAGCCGATTGCCGGACATTTCGCCTTCCTGCTCTTCAGCGCCGGCATCATAGGCACCGGCCTGCTGGCGGTACCGGTCCTGGCCGGCTCCGCCGCCTATGCGATGGCTGGCGCCTTCAACTGGAAGAACGGACTTGAATACACGCCCGGCGCGGCCAGGAAGTTCTACGCCATCATTGCCGTCGCCACGCTCGGCGGCATCGGCCTGTGCTTCGCGCCGATCGATCCGATCAAGGCGCTGTATTGGAGCGCGGTGATCAACGGCGTGATTTCCGTGCCGATCATGGCGGTGATGATGCTGATGGCGTCGCACCGCGACATCATGGGACTGTTCGTCATCGGCGTCCGCCTGCGCATTGCCGGCTGGCTTGCGACCGGCATGATGGCTGCGGCCGTCCTTGCCATGTTCTGGGCGCAACTGGGATGACGCGGTTTTGCCGGCGGCAAAATGCTGGTGCGCACCTTCCGCGCGCTTTAGAATGGAATGCATGACAATCCCGCCCGGCGGCGTTCGGCCCCGGCAAGCACGGCCACTCCATGAACGACAATCAACTTCTCCGCTATTCCCGCCACATCCTGCTCGACGAGATCGGCATCGAGGGACAGGAAAAACTGCTGGCGGCGCACGTGCTGGTGATCGGCGCCGGCGGCCTCGGTTCGCCCGCCGCCTACTACCTGGCCTCGGCAGGCGTCGGCAAGATCACGCTGGTCGACAATGACGACGTCGACCTCACCAATCTGCAGCGCCAGATCCTGCATACCACCGAGCGCGTCGGGCAGCCGAAGGCGCAGTCGGGCAAGCAGACCCTGGCGCAGATCAATCCCGAAGTGGAGGTGATCGCGCTGGCGGAGCGCGTGGAAGGCGAACGCCTTTCCGAGCTGGCGCGGCAGGCAACGGTGGTGCTCGACTGCAGCGACAACTTCACGACCCGCCACGCGGTCAACCGCGCCTGCGTGGCGCACAAGGTACCGCTGGTATCGGGCGCAGCGATCCGTTTCGACGGCCAGATTTCCGTCTACGACACCCGCAAGGCAGATGCCCCCTGCTACGCCTGCCTGTTCCCGCCCGAGCAGCAGTTCGAGGAAGTGCTGTGTTCGACGATGGGCGTGTTCGCGCCGCTGGTCGGCATCATCGGCGCAATGCAGGCGGCGGAAGCCTTGAAGCTGGTGGCCGGCGTGGGCGATTCGCTGGCGGGCCGTCTCCTGTTGCTCGACGCGCGCCGCATGGAGTGGACCAGCATCAGCATCGCGCGCAATCCGGCGTGCTCCGTCTGCGGAGACGAACCTACTCCTGCATGATCATGGCGCGCATGGAGCAGGCGGCGACGGCATCGCCGACACTGCCGTCGCGCAAATCGGTCTCCTCCGCCATCGCATTGCTGCCCTTGCTTAAGCCGGAAGTGCCGCCGGAATCGTCGAACACCGGGCGCGACAAGCGGTAAATGGCGAAGTGGCGTGACACCGCTGGCAAGGACGGTGTCGAAGCGTCGTCGTCCGGCTCGGCAAGCGCACTTGAGCCGGACGTCGGGGGTGACTCGGCGGACAGGAAAGCGCCTGCCGCCATCGCGGTGCGCGCATCGTCGCTCCCGCAAGCCATCAACAACGATGCGGCGGCCGTGCTCGCAATGACTGCAATCAATCCTGCCGGCAAGATGGCGCCCTTCGATTCCTCGGACATGTTGATCTCCCCTGCCAAGATTATTGGCGATTCCACGCCGGGCTCTTTGGCTTGTATCAAGAGCCTTACAGCGATGGACTCCTCACCCCGCCGTCCTTTGATCCGGAACGGCTGTCAGCAAGGCGGAAATGCCGGTGCTACAATCGATCGGCCATTTTCTTTTCCTCCCCGCAATTCGCATCGCCACACATGCCCGCAGCCGATCTCGCCAAGCTGGTTTTTCTCGCTGCCATCTGGGGAGGTTCCTTCATTTTCCTGCGGGTCGCGGCACCGGAATTCGGCCCCGTCCTGACCGCCGCGCTGCGCAACTCGCTGGCCGGCATCTCCTTGATGGCATTCGCGACGCTGACCGGCGTGCGCATGGACTGGCGCAAGAACCTGAAACCCTACGCGCTGGTCGGCCTGTTCGCCTGCGTGATTCCGTTTTCCTGTTTCTCCTTTGCCGCCCTGTACCTGCCCGCCGCGCACTCCGCGGTGCTGAATGCCACCGGCCCGCTGTTCGGCGCCGCGTTCTCGGTCATATGGCTGGACGAACGCCTCACCATGCTCAAATTGTTTGGCCTGCTGCTCGGCATCGTCGGCGTCGGGATCCTGGTCGGCGCGGGCACCCTGCCGATCACGGCCGCCACCTTGCTGGCGTTCGGCGCCTGCCTGGCGGCGGCCTCCTGCTATGCGCTTTCTAGCATCATCGTGAAAAAAACCGGGCAACCCGGGGGCATCCATCCGATCGCCATGGCAACCGGTTCGCTGGCAATTGGCGGCGTGATCATGAGTCCGAGCATTCCCTTCGCCCTGCCACCGGCCATGCCTTCGCTGCCGGCCTTCGGCTGCATGGTCGCCATCTCGCTGCTGTCGTCGGGATTGGCGCAGGCGCTGTTCATACCGTTGATCGTCAAGGTCGGACCGACGCGCGCGATGAGCGTGTCCTTCCTGATCCCGCTGTTCAGCATGCTTTGGGCATTCCTCTTCCTGCATGAATCGGTCGGGCCGTCGACGCTGTTCGGCGGGCTGATCGTGCTGGCGTCGATGGCGATGGTCCTGTCGGCATCGCGCCACGAGTCGCTCTCCCCGGAGCGCTGAGCGCATGCGCAAACACGATTTCGCCGCCCACCATCCCCTGCTGACCGCACTGGCCCTGTCCATGGGTGCCGCCGTGTCGCTCGGACTCACGCGCTTTTCCTACGCCCTGCTGCTGCCGCCGATGCGCGCCGACCTGGGATGGTCCTACTTGCTGGCGGGAGCGATGAACACTGCCAACGCATTCGGCTATTTCGTCGGCGCGCTGACGACGCCGATGCTGATGCGGCGCTTCGGCGCGCAAGCAGCCCTGATCGGCGGCGCGCTGCTGGCCAGCGTGTTCATGGCGCTCTCGGGATTCGTGACGAATGCCGACATGCTGTTGCTGCAGCGCGTGCTGGCAGGCGTTGCCAGCGCCTTCATCTTCATCGCGGGCGGCGTACTGGCGGCGCGACTCGCGGCCCTGCATGCGGGACGCGCCGGCTTCCTGATCGGCCTGTACTACGGCGGCACGGGATTCGGCATCAGCCTGTCGGCGCTGATGGTGCCAGCGGTCCTGAGCGTGGCCGAGACGCGGGGAGCCGCGCATGCGTGGCAGTGGGCATGGCTGGCGCTGGGCGCGGTCTGCCTGCTGCTGAGCATCGTCATGGCCGGACCGGTGCGCCATATCGAAGGCAAGGCGACGGCAGGCGGCGGCCGCAGTCATTTCCGGATCCGCTCCTTCGCTTTCGGATTGGCCGGTTACTTCATGTTCGGCGTCGGCTATATCGGTTACATGACCTTCGTGATCGCGCTGCTGAAAGAGCAAGGCATGCACGCGCCGGCGATCACGGCCTTCTATGCGCTGCTCGGCCTCGCTGTCGTGGCGTCCTCGCGCATCTGGGCGCGCATGCTGGACCATTTCAAGGGCGGGCAGTCGCTGGCGATCCTGAACGCGCTGCTCGGCGTGGCGACGCTGTTGCCGGTAATCACTGCGGCGCCGCTCGCGGTATTCGTCTCGGGCATGCTGTTCGGCGGCGTTTTTCTCTCGGCAGTCGCGTCCACCACCGCGATGGTGCGCCACAACCTGCCATCGGAAGCATGGTCGTCCGGCATCAGCGGATTCACCACCGTGTTCGCCTTCGGCCAGATCGCCGGGCCGACCGTCGTCGGCTGGATTTCCGATACGGCAGGCGGCTTGCAGCGCGGCCTGGTGTTTTCCGCGATGGCCTTGTTCGTCGGCGCGCTGCTGGCGACACGGCAGCGCGCGTTGCCGCGCGGCTGAGGGCCTATCAAGGAGCAGTTTTTATTTTGAAGAAAGAAGAGGCTTTACGAGACATCCAGCGCAATGCATCGCGCTCTACCGCGCTTTGCCGAACCGATCAAGGCCATAATCGAAGAGAACCCGTCTTTCGGTTATCGCACGGTAGCGCACCTGCTGGACTTCAACAAGAACACGGTCCAGCGGGTCTTCCAGCTGATGGGCTGGCAGGTCAAGAAGCGGCCGATCGGATTTCGACCACGGATTCAAGCCTTGCCCTCTGTTGCCCGACGTCCGAACGAACGCTGGGCCACGGACTTATGCCGGGTCTGGGCCGGGCGCGACGGCTGGGCGGTATTGGCGCTGGTGATCGACTGCCATACCCGTGAATTGCTGGGCTGGCATCTGTCTCGTTCGGGCAAGGCGAAAACGGCGGAATCCGCCTTGGAACAAGCCTTGATTGCCCGCTACGGGACGCTGGGCCGTGGTAATAGCTCGGTGAGTACCGTCTGGACGAATTAGCGTCGGGAAGCGACATTAGTCCCCACTGAAATGATGGTGGGGACTAT
>JAKACN010000286.1 GCA_021821365.1 Pseudomonadota bacterium
TGTCGAATGCATACATGATGCTGCCGCGCACCGCGACGGCGGAGGGTGCGCGGAAGTGCAGGAAGGATGTCGTCGCCGGCGTGCCCCCCGTTCCGAAAGGCAGCCCCGGCACCGTGGCCAGGCGCGCGCCGGTGATTACCTGACGCGGCGCGAGCAGCGGTCGGCCAACCGCAACCGCAGGCGGCGTGGCCACGGTCTCGCAGGCCGTCAGCGACAGGCATGCGAGGAGCGCGGCCAGGAGTCGCATCACGTTGCGGGCTACCATCGTCCGGGCCCCGCCGTCGATGCGCCGCCGTAGATGCCTGGTTTCAGGCCGGGCAAGCCGGAATGGCACAAGTCGCAATTGGATGGCCCCCAGGCGATGCGGTCGTTATGGCACATGCCGCAGAACTTGCCGTCCACGATGTCGGCCATGGTCACGGCATTGCTGCCCGCGCGCATCTTGAAGCCAAGTTCGGAATGGCATACCTTGCAACGAAAACGCATGCGATGAAACCAGTGCGGGAACACGACCGGCCGCATGCCCTCCTTTTCCGCGCTCCGGTTCAGCACCACGTCGGCGTACTCCGCCTGCGCCGGCACGCACAATGCGGCCAGCCAGAGCGCGAGAACGGCGCACAGCATGCGCAAAACACCGCACGGGAAAATACGGGTGGCGCTCATTTGCGATAGACGCTGTGACAGCGTCTGCATTCAGTCAGGGGGAACGCCACCGCGCCGTGGCAGCGTCCGCAGAATTCTCCCTGCAGCACGGCGAACATGTTCAGGTTCTTGGTGCCGCCCGCCTTGTAGGGGAAGATCGCCTCATGGCAGTTGCTGCAGTCCAGCCACTCGGTATGCTGCTTGTGCGGAAAGCGCACCATCGGCATTTCGGCGGTGCGCGTCAGGATAATGTCGAGGTCAAGCACCCTGATCTGGGTCTCGGGCAGGATGTTGGTGCGCGGCGCAATGGCGCCCTCCTCGAGAGCCTTCACCCAGCGCACGTTGTTGCCGACGACGTCCTGCGGCAGCTTCGGCAGGATGTCGTTCGGCTGCTGCAGCATCTTGATGCCCGGCCCCTTCGGATCGTGCACGCCATCCTTCGCCAGCGGCACGTGCTGGGCGAAGGCGAGCGCGCCGATGCATGCAAACACGGCGGAAAGCAGCAGGCGGAACCAGCCCATCGGGTGCCGTTGCCGTCCTTGCATGACGTTGCTCAACTCAACCGGGGATATACAACCCCGCACTGCGGATTGCCCGCACCAGCTCCTTTGTCGCATCTTCCAGCGCCTTGACGGCCCCCTCAAAATCCTTCTTCGCAGCGAGGTTTTCCGCATTGGCACGCAAGCTCGCGGCCTGATCGACGTATTTCTGCACCATGCCTTCCAGGCCCGGATTGGTGCTGCGTTTTTCCTCCAGCAGCACCTTGACCAGCATCTTGTGCGTGTCGTTGCGGTCCACCTCGTAGTGGTATTCCTCTTCCTTGCTGCTGAAATGCAAGGATCGTACCAAGGTATCGCCGCTGCGCATGCCTTCGATCGCGGTCTTGGTCGTGACGTACACGCTGTCGAGCACGGCGCGGCCTTCGTCCAGCTTGCCGGCGGTCGCCAGTGCCTGCGCTTCACGCATCTGCGCCTCGATCTTCGCGCTGGTTTCGCTGCCCTTCGCGCCCATGTTCTTTTCGGCGCTGATGCGCTTCTGCGCGGCCAGCAGGGCCTTCACGCTATCCATGCGATTGTCGAAATCGCGTTGCTTTTTCTCGCGCGTGACATCCTCCGGCGCGGCAAGGCGGACGCTTTCGAACATCATCTTGGCCGCCTCGTCCAGCAGGCGCGTCGCTTCCGGGAGCTTGCCCGCCTTGTAGGCCTCTTCCGCCTGCTTGCGCAACTCGCGCGCCTTGGCGCGCTGGCCCTGGGCTTGCACATTGCCGCTGGCTTCGATCTGCTTCGCCGCCGACGACTTCTCGATCAGGGTTTCGACCGAACCAAGACGGCGCTCCAGCTGCTCCTGCGTTTCGGGCTGGCGCGGTCCGCGCGGCGCGCTCGCGGCGTCGGCAGTTTGCGCGGCCGCGACGGGCGTGTCGGCGGCGAAGGAAGGCGCCGCCGTGTAGAGGCCGATGGCGCCGGCGAGCACGAGGGCGCTGCGTTTCAATTGTGGTTTCATGATGGGTTACCTTTCAGATGCTTGCGGCACGATGACGCCGACGATGCGCAACGAGTGCTGCAATTGCGCCGTCGCGTCCTGGATTGTTTTCAAAGCGGCCGGGTAGTCGCCGGCGGCCGCCTGCTTTTGCGCGCTGTCGCGCAGGTCTTTGCCTTGCCGGGTATAACGCTCGCTCAGCAAGGCGGTGTCGCGCGGCGTGTTCAACTGCGCCAGCGCGATCGGAATGAGTTCCTCGTAGCTCCGGTTGCGCGCGAGCTCGTGCTGGAATTCCTCGGCCGGCGAGTCGAACTTCAGGCCGTACACGATGGTTTCGGCCATCAGCAGCCTGTTGAGCGACGAGACGGCGATCCTGTACGCCTCGTTCAGCGCGGCGTTGGCTTCCTTGTGGTTGCCGTTCGCCGCGAGCGCTTCCGCTTTCTCGATCAACCCGGCTGCCCTGCCGATATCGGGCGCACTGCCCTGCGCCTGCACTTTCCCGGCCGCCATGCGCGCGGCCGTGGACCTGTACAGGACCAGGAAGGCGCGCGTGCTCTCGCTCAAGGCAGCGTAGCGGGAGCGCTCCTGCGCCGCCAGTTGCCCTGCGTCCGGCACCATGCGCGTCGCCGCAACGATGTCGCGCAGCGATTCGTCGAGCATCCTGACGGCCGCTTCGGTGTGACCCGCCGCAGCCTCGCCATCGGCCTTCGCAACCAGCTCCTGCGCGTCGGCCAGTTTTTTCCTGGCCTGCGCATTGCCGCTTTGCGGAATGCGTTGCACGGCCGGCGACTGCGCCAGCAGCAGCTTGAGCAACCGGGTCTTGCTTTCGAGGACGGCCTGCAGCGAGGCGCCCGTCGCCTCCGCCGCCGGCGATGCGGACGGCGCGGCCTGCGCCAGGTGCGGCGCGGACGCCGTCGCCGCGCCGGCCAGCATCATCGCTGCCCAGGACAGCGTCGACTTGGCGCCTGCTTTCGTCATGGCTTGGCTTCCGCCTTCACGGCCATGGGCTTGCTCTTGGAGTGGCAGCGACGGCATTCCGATACCGGGAATGCCACCTTGCCATGGCAGACGCCGCACTTCTGGCCGAGCAGGATGGCCGCCATGCTGATCTGGTTCGCGCCCTTCTGCGGTACGAAGATTGCCGGATGGCAGTTGGAGCAGTCCAGCCACTCGGTATGCTGCTTGTGCGGATACACCACGTCCGGCATCGATCCCTTCACTTCGCGCACGATGTTCAGGTCCATGACCATCGGCTTGGCGTTGGGATCGTTGCGATCGAAGCGCGGCGCGATCTTGCCGTCGCTCAGCGTCTTCACCCAGTCGACGCGGTTGCCGCTGTTGTTCCTGACGAAGGAAGCGAACGCGGTGGCCGGCGGCAGCAGCGAGTGCGTGCCGTCGTTGCCCGGATCGTGGATGCCGTCCTCCGGCGGAGGCAGATTGCGCTGGGTCGCCGGTCTCATCAAACGATTGAAGTTGTTGACGTTGACGATCGGCCCGGCGGCGACGGGAACCATTGCCGGGGCCGGGGCCATAGCTGCAGATGCAGGTGCAGTTGCGGGCGCCGCGGCAACAGGCGCCGGGGCGGGTGCCGCCGCATGCTTCGGCGCTTCGGCCGGCTTGGCGCCCGCCGTCTTGTCGCCACCCTTGCTGTCGGACTGGCTGATGATGTAATTCACCGCGGCCTGCACCTGCGCATCGGTCAGGCTGGCATTGCCGCCCCGAGGAGGCATCACGCCCTTGCCTTTCAATGCGCTGGCGTACAGCGCTTTCGGGCCGTTCTTGATGCGCGGCGCCCATGCGATGGCATCGCCGATCTTCGGTGCGCCGGCGGCGCCCGTGCTGTGGCATGCGGTGCAGGTATTGTCGAAAATCGCCTTTCCGTTCGGCAGGTCGGTTGCGCCCGCGCGCAGCGGCATCACGCCGATTGCCAATGCAAAAAGGCTGGCGCGGAGCATGAGGGAACTGTTCATGATTGCTCCTTATTTCTTCGGCTGGGTTATTTGCGCGGACGACGCACTGTTCGCCGGCACCACCAGCGAATTGATCGTGCTCTCATGGACCTGCGTCGGCGTGCCCGGTTTGCCGGAGTGGCAGAGATTGCAGTTCTCCACCGACCAGGCGATGTTGCCGTTATGGCAGGCGCCGCAATACTGGCCGTCGATGATCTTCACCATGTTGATCTCGTTGCCGCCGGCCTTGAACTTGAAGCCGAGGTCGGCGTGGCAGACCTTGCAGCGGAACCGGATGCGATGGAACCAGTGCGGGAAGATCGCCGGACGCATGCCCGCGCCGTCCGAATAGTTGTTGATGACGACATCGCCATATTCCGCGCGGGCGTCGCGCATATCGGCCAGTCCGGCCGTCAGGATCATCAAGAGCAGCAAGACCGTCCTGAAAGTCCTGCTGTAATGCATCAGCCTAACCATCTCAACCACCTTTCATGCAATTACAACGATTAACAAACTAAAAATCTCCAAATCCGCGCGATACCGAAAACATGATCGATTTGTTCATGCGCGTCGTGCTGCGCACTTCCTGCACACCATCGGGCGTCTTCGCGACGAAGGGCACCTTGGTGCGCGCGATCAGAGTGTTCACGCGCAGCATGGTGCGTCCGATCCAGTAGTCGAAGCGGTTCTCCCACGCCGACATTTCCTGGTCCGCCGGGCCGCCGAGGATAGGCAGCAGTGCCTGTCCGTTCAGCCTCAGGTCGGACACGAAGCGCAGCCGCCGGATGCCGAACATGCGCTGGTTCTGGTAAGTCACGGCGCCACTGGACGTGGTGACGAATCCGCCGTTATTCGTATTGATGAGTTCCGATCCCGGCGACGAGCCGACCGGACGGATCACGAACGGCAGGCTGCTGCCCTGCCGCACGCCCTGCACCGTGAGGCTGCCGTTCCATGAGGTGTTCGAGCTCGTCGACAGGTTGCTCGACGCCTGGAAATTCACCATCTGGAAATATTCCTGGTTGCCGTCCAGGCTGCGCGAATCGCTTGCGCTCAGGCGCACCATCGCCGATCCGGTATCGCCGGTCATGTTCCATGACACCGCCGCGCCATGCGTAATCTGCTTCGTCGCCGCAAGGCCGTTCGCGTATGAAGGATTCTGGTTGGCGGTACTGGCCAGCGCCGTGAGAGACTGGCTCAACTCGACGGTGAACACGGAGCCGCCGTCCAGCTGGAAATTGCGGTTCAGGCTGTGCGACAGTTGCAGCGTCAGCTGGCTGTTGCTGTTGTTGCCGCCGCTCTGGTTCGACGCGTTCGCGGAGGTCGACCAGATGTACTGGTATTCCGAAAAGCGGATCGCCTGCGGCTGGTAGGTCATGCCGACCGTTTCGTTGGCAATGCTCGTGACGATGCCATTGGCATCCATGTGGCTGGCGTTGGCCGACGCATTCAGATGCACGAAGTTGCCGAAGTCATAGGTCAGGCCGGCGTTGACGTTCGCATTGCGCAGCTTGGCCGTGGCGTTGACCACATTGTTGTTGCCCGTGGGCGTGGCGGTATCGGCCGCAAGCGCCAGCAGGCGCACGCCGCCGGTCAGCGTCAGCGGCACTTCTTCCGGACGCCAGAACGCCATGCTGCTGAGCTGCGTGAGCCGGGTATCGTTGTCCGCCTGCACAAGGTGGAAACCGGAAGTGCTGACGTTGGCCAGCGTCTCCACCGACACGTCCTCGACCGGGTTGTAACTGTGCTGGAGCGAGACATTGGTTTGCACCGTCGACTCGCCAGTCATCGCATGTTCGTTCGTCGACCGGGTCGCCACGAACTGGAAGCGCTGCGTGTCGAGGTTGTGCGACAGCGTCAGCTGCAGATTCTCCTGTTGATCCTTGCCGGTCGTATCGCCGGTTTGCGTG
>JAKACN010000287.1 GCA_021821365.1 Pseudomonadota bacterium
GGCGTTCCTGGCGTCTTGGCGAGAGAAGAACAGAATTCATGAGACGCAGGTAATCCTCCGTCGCCTTGCAGAAAGAAGGTGCAGTTCCTTGACAGACCCTAATGGGCAGCCCGGCCGTGCCCTGGCGGCTTCGCGCGCTTCGGTGGCTTGGCGGCCGGATGGATCGCCGCCTCGGTGCCCGCGAACAGCCCATGCCGCATCGCTTCCGCCGCCTGCTCGGTGGTTTTCACCCATTGTCCGTAGCTCGACGCGGCGCTGCCGATGGCCGACTTCATGAATTCCATGGAACTGCCGTCCGGAATGGCATTGGCGATGTCGCCGAACAGCCTGATGGATTGACGGCTGGCCTCGTCGATCTGCTGTTCCACCAGCTTGGCGATGTCGGCGCCGATGCCGAGCGCGATGTGCGCGGCTTCGCGGCTGTAGTTCATCGCATCGCCGATCTCTGCGCTGGCGCCGGCGGGCACGCTCCAGATCGGCGTGCCCGGCTGTTTCGGCGACAGCAACCGGTGCGCGGCGTCCGACGAGGCCGCCAGGTTCTTCCTGATGGCCGCCATGTTCAGGTCGGCCAGTTTCATCACGCCTTCGAGCGCCTTGCCGTTCAGTCTGGACCACAGGTCGAGCTGGGACGTCAGTTGTGCCCGCGTCGCCATCGAAATCTGGTCTTGGGTGGGTAGTAGCATGTGCATTCTCCTTGACAATCGATTCGCAGGAATTTCGCCAGCTAACAATGCCTCCCCCGTTCAGCGTCCGGGGCCGGGCGGGGAGGGGGAATCGGTGCGGGTTGCCGCCACGCTGCCTTCGGCGTCATGCAGATCGATCGCGACGGCCAGGGCCAGGTCCATCGTCGACAGGTGCAGCCGGAACCATTGCTGCAGGAAGTCGATCGCGCTGTGTCCCGCCGCGAGATCGCCTTCCATCACCCGGGCCGCGGCATGATGCATGCCGCCGAGCACCCGCGCATGCTGTTCGCCATGAGCCTGGAGCGCCGGGAAACCGATCGCTTCCATCAACTCTTCCTCTTCCCGGAAATCGCGCTCCATGCTCGCGACCAGCGCGGGAAACGCGGCGGCGAAGCGATCGTCAGGCGCGGCGGCCAGCCGGCTCAGCTCCTCGACAAACGCCTTGTGCGCATTGTCCATGGCGGGCACACCCAACGCCAGTTCCGACGACCAGGCCTGTTCTTCCATCATCGCTCCGGACGAATGACGCCGTGCTCCGCCCTGCGCGGCGACACGGCCATTAATCAATGTAGGCCACCTTCGCCGGCAAGTCAGGGGGGCATTTTGACCCGGGTCAACGATTCCATGAATTTCGGTCGATGCCCGTTCGCGGGCAGCGAGGATCGAACGCGCGCGCCGCGCCGCATTTCCCCGCGACACGCAGCGCGAAAAAATCCCGCGGGCGAGTTGGGAATTCGTTGACCCGAGTCAAGCGGTGCGGATGCCTGAACAACATTCTTCGTATACGCTGAATAATCGCCGACTCTCACGGCACACGCATCCCGCCTTCCCAGGGAAAAAGAAAACGCGGCGGGAATCGCATCACGGGGAATGCACAATGCTGACCATCACCTATTCCATCGGCGTCCTTTCCAGGGAGCAGCAGAATGCGTGGCGCATCCTCGCCGCGCTGGAGCGATCCCTGCACAGCGGGCAGTGGAACGATCGTCGCGGCGTCAACCTGGACTGGCTCGAACGCGTCTTCAGCCGGCTGATGAACATGAACCGGTTCTGCCACGAACGCAAGGTCGAACTGTATCTCGAACCGACGGTACACAACGTCGCGTGTGGCGACAACAGCATGTTCGAGCGGCTCGATGCGCTCAACGTCATCTCGACGCGCACCCTCCGCCTGGCCTGCCAGCAGGCGCAGCGCATCCTGAACGGCCACGAGGCCGGCGCGGAAGCGCTGGTTTCGGCGATCGAGCTGTACTGCGACCAGCTTCAGGAGCGCTTCGCGCTGGAGGAACGCGAGCTGCTTCCCACTGCGTATCGTCTGCTCTCGCAGGAAGAATGGTTCCGCATCGCCGCGCACTGCATGCTGGGCACGGGCCGCGGCCGCAAGGGCAGGCAAACATGCTTCTACGGCATTTCCGGTACCGGGCTGCGCGAGCGTCCCGGTTATGCGCAGTGATGCGCTACCCAGGCATTCGGCAGGAGTGAAACATGAATACCGCACCATTGCCCGCATCGCCCTTCCAGCGCGGCCAGCCATTCCAGGCGCCGGACGGCACCCCGCACGATCCCTTTCATGCCGAAGAGGCGCTGCCGGATACGGCCGTCTGCGAAGCCTGCGGCGCCGTCCATTGTGAAGGACGGTGGCAGTGGGCGATTCCGCCGGCCGGCGCGCAAGCGGTGGTCTGCCCGGCCTGCCGCAGGATGAGCGCACAGCAGGCGGCGGGGCACATCACCATCGCCGGCGCGTTCGCCTGCGAGCACCGCGACGAAATCATCAACCTGGTCCGGCACGTCGAGACGCATGAGAAAGCCGCGCACCCGCTGCACAGGATCATGTCCTGCCGCGCCGAAGACGGCGCGCTGCTGGTCGATACCACCGACGCGCACCTCGCGCGCGCCATCGGCGAAGCGCTCGAACGGGCGTACAAGGGTGAACTCTGGTCCCGCCACATGGAGCCCGGCGAGGTGTTGCGCCTGCACTGGCAACGCTGAAGCGGCACGCCCGCGTTTGCGGCCGGACAAGCCGCAACTGCCCTTTCTTCCACCGTATTGAACTCGCGCAAGCGCCGGGGCGGGTTTTCGTTTTCTACTACGGTAGAGAGCGGGGCGCGTGCAATCGGCGCACCCGGCAAGGTCTTGCACCGCGTCAAGGACAAGCGACCAGACAAGAAGACCCGGTTTAACATGAAACAACACCCCAAACATGCGCATTTCAGCGGGCGGATGGTGATGGTCGGTTGCGGCAGTATCGGGCAGGCCATGCTGCCGCTGCTGTTGCGCCATCTCGATATCGATGCGGAACAGATCCGCATCATCGCTGCCGATGCCGACGGCCAGGGCATTGCACGCGAATATCGCGTCGCGCACACGGTTCTTCCGCTCACCAGGGAGAATTTCCGGCGCGTGCTGAAACCCCTGCTGCGGGAAGGCGATTTCCTGCTCAACCTCTCGGTGGATGTTTCCAGCCGCGACCTGATTGCGCTATGCCGGCGTTGCGGCGCGCTTTACCTCGATACCTGCATCGAACCCTGGGCCGGCGGCTACCGCGACGATTCGCTCTCGGCATCGCAGCGTTCCAACTATGCGCTGCGCGAGGAGGTCCTCGCCATTCGCCGCGAGCAGCCGGGCGGACCGACCGCGATCATCACGCTGGGCGCCAACCCCGGCCTCGCATCCGTGTTCGTCAAGCAGGCGCTGCTGAAGCTCGCCGCCGACAATGGCGTGCATGCCGTTGCCCACGCGCGCCACACCGACTGGGCCGGCCTGGCGCAGCGGCTCGGCATCAAGACGATCCACATCGCCGAGCGCGACACGCAATGCACCGCGCGGCGCAAGAAGCGCGGAGAATTCGTCAATACCTGGTCGGTCGACGGCTTCATCGCCGAAGGCATCCAGCCGTCCGAACTCGGCTGGGGCACGCACGAACGGCACTGGCCCGGCGACGGCGCGCGGCACAGCTTCGGCTGCGATGCCGCGATCTACCTCGACCGGCCGGGCGCCGGCACGCGGGTGCGCAGCTGGACACCGCTTGAAGGCCCGTACCAGGGATTTCTGATCACGCACGGCGAATCGATTTCCATCGCCGACCACCTGACGCTGCGCAAGGACGGCGAAGTGCGCTATCGGCCGACGGTGCATTACGCCTACCATCCATGCGACGATGCCGTGCTCTCGCTGCACGAGCTGGCCGGCAAGAACTGGCAGCCGCAAGCGCGCAAGCGCATCATCCGCGACGAGGTCGTGAGCGGCATGGATGAGCTTGGCGTGCTGCTGATGGGGAATGACAGGGGCGCCTACTGGTACGGATCGCGCCTCACCATCGAACGGGCGCGGGAGCTGGCGCCCTACAACAATGCGACCAGCCTGCAGGTGGCCGCCGGCATCCTGTCCGGCATCGCATGGGCGCTGCACAACCCGCATGCCGGCGTGGTGGAGCCGGACGACCTGGACCATGAGGCCGTCATGCGCATCGCCAGGCCCTACCTCGGCGACGTCGTGGGCGTCTATGGCGACTGGAATCCGCTGCGGGAACGGGAGCGCCTGTTCGGAGAGGACATCGACCTGGGCGACCCATGGCAATTCAAGAACTTCCGTATCACGTGATGCGCCCGGCGCGAGCGCAGACCGTGCTGACATTTTTGCGACCATGACGGGGATTTCCCGTGTTGCTGAAAAAAGAAGCAGGGCTGAACGATAGCTCATACTATGAAGCGAGCGTGGACCGACCATCCGCCGCTCCTCCTTTGAAGGAGCGCATCGCGGCGGATGTCTGCGTGGTCGGCGGCGGTTACGCCGGCCTCTCGGCAGCGCTGGATCTGGCCCGGCGCGGCTATGCGGTCGCCTTGCTGGAAGCGCGCCGCATCGGCTGGGGTGCCTCCGGCCGCAACGGCGGACAGGTGATCGTCGGCTATGCCGGCCAGGCGGCGATGGAAAGGCAGCTTGCGCCGGACGAGGCGCGCCGCGCGTGGGATATTTCGGTCGAGTCGCTGCATTTGCTGCGCGAGCGCATCGAGGAATGCGCCATCGACTGCGATTACACGCCCGGCTATCTCACGCTGGCCGTCAACGCAAGGAAGGCGAGGGCGCTCGACGAATGGGTCCGGCACCTGGAATCCGCCTATGGCTATGCAATGCGCTGGATCGGCTCGGCCGACATCCGCAACTGGATCGCCAGCGAGCAGTTCCATGCCGGCGCCTTCGATCCGCTGTCGGGCCACCTGCATCCGCTCAAGTACTGCCTCGGCGTCGCGCAGGCAGCCAGGGCCGCGGGCGTGCGCATCTTCGAAGACTCGGCGGTGGTTCATGTCGAGCGCAGCGACAAGCCGGTGGTGAAGACCACAACCGGCGAAGTCGCGTGCCGCTTCGTGGTCCTGGCGGGGAACGTCTACCTCGACCAGTACGGCGGCGCGCTCGCGCCGGAACTCATGCGGCGCATTATCCCGGTCGGCACCTACATCATCGCCACCGAACCCCTGCAGCATGAGCGCGCCGATGGGCTGATCCGGCAGCGCGCGGCCGTCTCCGACAACAACTTCGCGCTCGACTACTTCCGCCTGAGTTCCGACGACCGCCTGCTGTTCGGCGGCGGCGACGCCTTCAGCGGATCGACCCCGCCGGATCTCGTCGACCATGTGCGGCGGCGCATGCTGGCGGTGTTCCCGCAACTCGCCGACCTCGCCGTGCCGTATTCCTGGGGCGGCTTCGTCGACATCACGATCAACCACGCGCCGGACTTCGGCCGGCTGCGCAGCAACATCTACTACCTGCAAGGGTTTTCCGGGCACGGCCTCGCGCTGGCGGGCATGGCGGGCCGGATCGTGGCCGAGGCGATCGCAGGGCAGGCGGAGCGGTTCGACCTGCTGTCGCGCATACGGCATTTTCCGTTTCCGCGGGGGGCGTGGATACGCAAGCCGGCGGTGGCGTTGGGGGTGTTGTATTACCGGTTGCGGGATTTGGTGTGAGGTATTGTCTTCTCTTCTCTTCGGTGACCCGGTAGGGTGGTTTCTCCGCGGAGGCTGGCCGGGACTGGCCCCGGCGGGCCACCTACTTTTTTGCTTCGCCAAAAAAGTAGGCAAAAAAGGCGACCCCAAGACGCTGCCCCTGCGGGGTTCCCGAAAGAGCGAGGCGCAAAGCGGGAAGCGAAATAACTCGCCCTCGCTGCGCTCGGAGCTCAAACAGATTTCGCTTCTTGTCCGCTTTGCGCCCCGCTCTTTCGGCAGCGTCCCAAGGGGGAACTGCGGGAACCCATCCCCAACCCAACCCTCCACCTCATCGGGGGTGGGGGTGG
>JAKACN010000288.1 GCA_021821365.1 Pseudomonadota bacterium
CGGCTGAACGCCATCAAGAACCTCTTGTCGATCGTGATCGCGGCGGTGGCGGTCGCCATCTTCACGTCCGGCGGCGTCATCGCCTGGACGGAGGCGGCTGTGCTGGTGCCGGGCGCCGCCCTCGGCGGCTATGCCGGGGTGTGGGCAGCGCGACGCGCGCCGCAATCCGCCCTTCATTCGATGCCCATTGCGCCCCGCCACTGAAGTTCTTTTGCTTCGACGCACTGTTGTCGCGGAAGTTGTCCGCCTGCTGCACGCCCACATTCGCGTCCAGCGAGAATCCGCCCTGGCCTTTCGCCGCCGATCCGCGCAGCTCGCGATGGGCGAAGGAGCCGAGCTCGCCGACCAGCGTGCCGTGCGTTCCCTGCGCTGCCGCGAGTTTGGTGATGATCTGGACCACGCCGCCGGTGGCGCCTTCGCCATACAGGACACTGCTGCCGCCGCGCACGATTTCGATGCGTTCGACCGTCTCGATGGGAACGGAGGACATCAGCGCGGTGCTCAATTCATTCTCCGAAAGGCGCACGCCGTCCACCAGCACGACGAGGTTCTGGTCGCTGTTCGTTCCGAATCCGCGCAGATCGATGGAGAAATCCTGGGTGCCATTGAAGCTCTGCCGGCCATAGACGCCGCCGAGCTTGCGAATCGCTTCATTGACGTTATTGATGCCCGCTTCGCGGATCTCCTCCGCCGTGATCACGGATGCGCCGATCGGCACCTGGCCGGGCTCGCTGGCGAAACGCGTGGCGGTAACGACGACCGGCGCCAAGGCCTTTTCCGGCGCGGATTGGCCGAAGGCGGGCGAGACGAACAATGCAGGCAGCGCGGACAATGCAGACGCAACGGCCAGCGGCTTCCAGGCCGCATCGCCATTGCGCGAGAGAGAACGAATCATGATGTTGTTTTCGGAAAAAAGCACGCGGCCTGCCTCCCCGCAGACCGGATTCAACAGAAGGCGTGACGAGCGCACCGAAAACGAATAAACGGCAAGCCGCAAGGGCGCCGATCCGAGTCCGCGAAGATCCCCGTCCGCATACTTCCACCTGTCCTGGCCGGTATCCGGGCTGACAAGGCGAGACGGCTGACCTTCCCATGCGGACTGCACAGTGGTATCGAAAGACCGTCTGTCATCCCGGGTTGCGCATGACGCATCCTTGATGACGCTTGCTTACCGTTGCGGGGGCAGCACACGTTGGCTTTGCAGGAACCTGAACAGGTTCCTGAAGCGTCGTGTTTCCCGTTTAACTGTCCGCGCGAACACGCGGACGGGCACCAAAACGCTATCATTGTAAGCTTTGCTGTACCAGGCGACAACAGAATCAAGCCCGGCGCAAGGGATATTGCCGGTTCATCAACCCGATTTCCCGCGGCTTGCCGTTCCGACCCCGACGCCGTCGAATCGCCGTATTTCCCGTCCTCCACCCATGAAAAACGAAGCCGAATATTTTTCCCAGCAATACAATGCCCGCGCGTCGATTCCCGACCATCCTTACGTCTTCACGCGCTGGCTGAAGGATTCCGCCCATGTGCGCCGCACGCACGCGGCGCTGCTCGATCTCGCCTATGGCGAGGCAAGCGGCGAGCGCCTGGATTTCTTTCCCGCTCCGCGCAGCGACGCGCCGCTGCTCGTCTTCATCCACGGCGGCTGGTGGCGCTCGCTCGACAAGTCGGACTTCTCGTTCATCGCCCCGGCCTATACGCGCGCCGGCTTCAACGTCGCGCTGACCAATTACACGCTGGCGCCGCAGGCTTCCATCGCCGACATCGTGCTGCAGCAATTGCACGCGCTGGCCTGGCTATACCGCAACGCCGAGAAATACGACTTCGATCCCCGACGCATCGTCGTGGCCGGTCATTCCGCCGGCGCACACCTCGCCGCGATGATGATGGCGGCCGTCTGGCCCGCGTTCGGCGCGGACCTGCCGCGCGACCTGGTGAAGGGCGCGATCCTGATGTCCGGTGTATTCGAACTCGAACCGATCCGCCACGCGGACTTCGTCAATGTCGATCTCAGACTGAGCGAGCGCGATGTTGACGTTTTGTCACCAGCAAGGATGCCGCCGGCACACGATGCGCCTTTTTTCACCGCGGTCGGCGGGCAGGAATCCGACGAATTCAAGCGCCAGACCACGCTGATCGAACAATCCTGGCAGACCGCGCATCGGACCCGTGTCGCACTGCCCGATGCCAACCACCTGACCATTTGCGATGCGTTCGCCAGCCCCGGGCATCCCTTGCATGACGCATGTCTTGCGCTGCTTGGGAAATAGGCGCAGCGCCGGCACAACAACGCGGGCCCGTGCGCTTGGCCGGGGTCACATCAAGGCGCTATGATGTCTTTGTTGCGCCGAAGAAAGGCGTGGCTGATAATCATACAAACCGTGCGCCCCGGACGCACGTGCGTGAGTGCTAGCCAGAGCCGGAATATTTGGAAGAAAAACGCCGACAACGTAGACAGGGAAACACCGACATGACCGACGCAGCAGATGACCTTGAAGCATTGTTTGATGAAGTGGCCGCGCAACGCGCCAGCGAGACCATCGCCGCTTCTGCACCTGCCGAGGCGGCAGTCGACAATGGCGAACCCGCATCGGTGTCGACGGACATGCTTTCCGTTGCCGAAGCCGGCACAGCCGAAGATCAGTCGGACAAGCCGATGTATGAGCGCCTTGGCGGCATCGTCCGCATGCTGCACGACTCGCTGCGCCAGCTCGGCTACGATCGCTCGTTGTCCAATGTCGCCAATCAGATCACCGACGCGCAAGGCCGACTGGAACATGTCGCCGCGCTGACCGAACAGGCGGCCAACAAGGTCCTGAACGCCGTCGACACCAGCCTCCCTGAACAGGAAACACTGACGAAGAAGGCGAGGGACATGGAAAGCCGCTGGGCCATGCTGTTCGACGGCAAGCTCAGCATCGAGGAATTCAAGGCACTGGCCGGCGACTCGAAACAGTTCGCCGCCACCGTCATGGAAGCCAGCGAGTCGGAAAAGGCCCGCCTGCTCGAAATCATGATGGCGCAGGACTTCCAGGACATCACCGGCCAGTTGATCAAGAAGATCGTGACCATCACCAGCACCGCCGAACGCGAGCTCGCGCAACTGCTGCGCGACAACGCACCGCCCGAAGTCAAGGCCGCGATGGCCGCAGACAGCAAGCCTGTGGAACTGATGCAGGGTCCGTCCGCTCCCGGCGCCGCGATGGCGCAGGATGACGTCGACAGCCTGCTTGCCGACCTGGGGTTCTAATGGACGACATGCTCAAGGAATTCGTTGTCGAGGCGCTGGACCTGGCAACGAACGTGGAAGAACACCTGCTCTCGCTGGAACGGCATCCGGACGACAGCGACACCCTCAACGCGCTGTTCCGCTCCTTCCATACCATCAAGGGCGGTGCCGGCTTCATGAACCTGCCGGCCATCGTTTCCGCCTGCCACCTGACGGAAAACCTGTTCGATGCGCTGCGCACAGGAAAGGTGCCGGTCACGCCGACCGCGATCGAAGCCGGCCTGCAAGCCAGCGGATTCGTCGGCGACCAGTTACGCAACCTCGCCAACGGTGCCTCGCCCGATGCGCTGCCCGCCATGCCTGCCGAGCTGGAAGACATACTGACGCAGGCGATCGAAGGCAATGCCGCGCCGGTCGCTCCTGAAAAGGCAGAGACTACGGCGGCCGCCGGGGAAGTCGCTGCTGCGACAAGTGCCGGCACTTCCGCCGACAGCCTCGATTGGGAGGCCTTGTACCGCGCCGTCGTGCCCGCCGGCACACTTCCCGATGCCCCTGCGGCGCCGGTTGCGGCCCCGGTCGCGGCTGCGCCCGCCGCCAACGTCAAGGCCATCGAAGAAGGTGCGCGTCCGATCGCCGCGCAGGTCAAGGAAGACACGATCCGCATCGATGCGGTCAAGCTGGACGCACTGCTCGAAGTCGCGGGCGAATCCGTGCAGGCCGCGAACCAGGCCGCCGTCCTGCTGGAAAAGCTCCTGCAATTCAAGTTCGACGGCCAGGCTGCGGTCCTGATGTCCACCCTGCAGGAAACCCTCAACCGCGCATCGCGCTACTCGACCGAATTGCAGCGCGCCACCCTGTCCACGCGCATGCAGCCGGTGGGACGCCTGTTCCAGAAATTCCCCCGCCTGGTGCGCGAACTCGCGCGCGATCTCGGCAAGAATGTCGAGCTGGTGATCGAAGGTGCGGAAACCGAAGTCGACCGTGTCGTGGTCGACAGCCTGTACGATCCATTGGTGCACATGCTGCGCAATGCGCTCGACCATGGCATCGAAACCGCCGATGAGCGCGCCGCGACCACCAAGTCGCCCAAGGCCACCATCCTGCTGAAGGCCTGGCAGGAAGGCAGCAGCGTCATGATCGAGGTGTCCGACGACGGCAAGGGCATGGACCCTGACAAGCTGCGCGCGAAAGCCATCGCCAAGGGACTGATCGGCGACAACGCGGCGCAAACGCCGGAAGAAGCCTTCCAGCTGGTGTTCCTGCCCGGCTTCTCGACGAAGGAAGTGGCGTCCAGCGTATCGGGACGCGGTGTCGGCATGGACGTGGTGAAGACGGCTGTCGAAAAGCATCGCGGCGCGATCCGCATCGATTCGGTGCTCGGTGAAGGGACCCGCTTTACCATTCGTCTGCCGATCGAACTGTCGATCGTCCCGACCATGCTGGTGCGCACAGCGGGCGCCGCGCTGGCGATGCCGATGGCAGTGGTGCAGCGCGTGGTGGAATTGCCGGAAACCTTCGATGCGGTCGGCGGCGCGCCGGTATTGCGCGACCAGGGCCGTCCGCTGGCTGTGCGTTCGCTGGCCGGCATCCTCGGCTACGAGGCGTGCCGCGAGAAGGTCGGCATCGTGATCGCCGCGCCGCAGCCGTATATCCTCGCGGTGGACGCCGTGGACGGCACGGCCGACCTCGTGATCAAGCCGCTGACGGCGATCGCCGTGAACGGCATCAACGGCACGGCGCGTTCCGCCGAAGGCGAACTGGTGCTGGTGATCAGCCTCGCCTTCCTGCTCGATGGCTGCAAGACTACGGACATCCGCCTCGCGGCCTGAAACCGCCCATGACGCTCCGGCCAGCCCTGCTGCCCGGAGCAGCCTACTTCGTTCCTTTCCCTCCAGCCGCCGCGGTAAATACGCCAAGCCCGATGAAGGTACATGCCGTCACATAACGGCCAAGGCTTCCCGCGCGCCGCGCACGTTTGAGTAACGGCGCCATGACGCTCGCCGCCATCACGTATCCACTGTCGGTCATTGCCGCCAGCACGACGAATACCGCTCCAAGCGCAAGGCTCTGCGACATCGCCCGATGGGGCACATCCATGAACTGCGGAAGGAACGCCGCGAAGAAGATCGTGGTTTTCGGATTCAGCAAGGCCACGACGAGTCCGTCGCGAAACACCCGGCCCAGTTGTACCGGCCCTTTCACCGCATCGAGTGCCGATGGCGCGGCATTGGCCGCGGGTGCGCGCAAGGCCTTGATGCCGAGATAAACCAGGTAGGCTGCCCCCGTATACTTGACCACCATGAACGCCAGCGACGAAATGGCAAACAGTGCGGCCAGGCCTATCGCGGCGCCGACGGCATTGCCCAGGTTGCCGAGCGCGACGCCCGCGATCGACGCCAGCCCCGCCCGCCTGCCCTGCGCCAGCGTGCGAGTGACAATGTAAATCACGGCGGGTCCCGGGGTCAGCGCGAGCGCGAGGCTGGCGAGAAGAAAGGCAACCATCAATGGCCATGCCGGCAATAATCCGTTCACGTCGATTCTCCTGGTTTTTAACTGGTCAGATTGCATCCCGCGCCGGATGACAGACGCAGGCACTGGTGACGCGGCGCTTCAATTTCAGGCGCCCCCAATTCAGCGGATCATGTCAGAACGAATCCTGCATTTCCGCATTGCGCGCCTTGCGCACGAGATCGACATGATTCACGTA
>JAKACN010000040.1 GCA_021821365.1 Pseudomonadota bacterium
GGTGGTACATGAAGGTGCCGGGGCGACGTGCTTCAAACTCGTACACAAAGGTTTTGCCGACCGGGATTTGCGGCTGCGTGAGCCCACCGACGCCGTCCATGCCGTTCGGCAGCCGCTGGCCGTGCCAGTGGATCGTGGTATGTTCGGGTAGCTTGTTGGTGACGAAGATGCGTACCTTGTCGCCTTCCACCACCTCGATGGTCGGGCCGGGACTGGAACCGTTGTAGCCCCAGAGCGTTGCCTTCATGCCGGGAGCGATTTCGCGGATCACCGGTTCGGCAATCAAGTGGAATTCTTTCCATCCGTCTTTCATGCGCCACGGCGCACTCCAGCCGTTGAGCGTGACCACCGGATGGAAGGGACGGCCAGTGGACGGTAGCGGTGGCGGCAGCGTCCGGGCGTGCGTGACGATCTCCGCCTCCGGGATGGACGCGGCACCTGCCTTGCTGACCAGTCCTGCCCCCAGTATCGTGGCGGCGCCGGACAGAAATCCTCGACGGGATACCATTGATATTTCCTTTCTAGTGATCTTTCTGTTCTGATGCAGGCGCCTTGCCGCGCATTTCCATGGTGGCGCTGCCGTGGCCGTTGATGGCCATCTGAAGGTCGGTTTCGGCCAGCCAGTAGTCGCGCTGTGCCTCGATCGCCGCATTGACGCTGTTGATCTGGTCGCGCGCGTCGGCCAGCAGTTCGAATACGCTGGCGAGCATGCCGTTGTAGCGCAGCTGCATTTCCTCGGAAATCTTTTTGCGCAGAGGTACGATCTCGTCACGGTAATGTTTGGCGAGGTCGTAGCTGGTGCGGTAGGCCGAGTACGCTTCATGCACATGCGAGCGGGCGCGAACGGCGGTGTCCGCGGCGCGGTGCACGGATTGCATGTACAGCGCTTCGGCCTTGGCCGTTCGCGCGCCACCCCAGTCGAACAACGGCAGTTCGAGGGAGACCTCGTAGCCGTTGGCGCGCGGCTTGCCTGTTTCGCTCTTGTTGATATAGCCCGCGTCGAGCACGTCGATGAAGCGCGTGACCCTGGTCAGACCCAGTGCGCTGGCGGTCGCTTCGGCATTACGCTTGGCCATTTGCACATCGAGCCGATGCCGCATCGCCAGCGCTTCGGCGTTGATGGCTTCCTGCGGCGCTGCCGGCAGGTCAGGAAGGCGTTCGGGCAACTGGTAATTCGCCTGTTCTCCCCACAGACCGAGCAGGCGCGTCAACTGCTCGCGAGTGGCGGTCGCATTGTGACGCGCCCTGGCAAGTTGTGCCATGGTGTCCGCATAAAAGGCTTGTTCACGTGCGGCTTCGAGCTTGCTCCAGTTTCCTACCTGCGCCATGCGTTGCGCCAGTTCGGCGCCGGCTTCTGCCGATTCTTTGGCCTGATCCATAAACTGTGCGGTTTGCCGGGCAGCGACGGCATTAAAATATGCACGCCGCGTATCGACAGCCAGCTTGACGGCGTCGGTTGCCGCCTGCAATTTGGCCAGCTCGAACCGGTGCTGTTCGATATTGCTTCGGATCGGGATGGTCAGCAGTCCAACCAGGTCGAAGATGATGCTGCGGTCAATTTCAATATCGTCACCGTTGCGCAGGCGTCCAAACGAAAAGCCGGGATTGCGCAGGCGGCCGGCTTGAACCAGGTCGGCCTCGACCACGCCGAGCTCAGCCAATGATGCCTGCAAGCCTTTGTTGTTCAGCAGTGCGATTTGTACCGCGCTGTCCGGCGTGAGCGGCTTTGCAAGCAGTTGCGTAATCGTCGCGTCGGCTGCCGCGGCATCCTTGTCGGAGGCGATTCGCTGGACCGGCTGGCCGATGCGCTCCTTCGTTAGGGTGGACACGGTATCGAGGCCGCCATCTTTCGAGAAGGTCGCGCAGCCGGCGAGCAACAGGATGGCGACGCCAATGACCACGGGTCTAAAGGGGAGGGAGTCATACAGAGGCATTGTCATTTTCCTTCTTTCTTTTGATGCATGTGGTGCGTTCTGTTTCATTCGACTTCGTTTTGTCCCGGCGAAGTCGTTCCGGTTGTCTGGCCCATGTGGTCGCTCAGCCGCGCCATTTCCGCATTCATCGCACGCCATCCCCGATCTGCGGCGGCGGGCCGGTAGCTATGGAAGGGAGAGACGTAATGGACGGCGAGGGTGGCCGGAACGTGATCGGACGGGCCGTCTTGCCTGGCTTTTTCCAGAGCGTCGGCGGCCAAAGGCAGCGCGGCCATTGCCGCGACAGCGATCCACAATGCGACTGACATGTGTTCCTTGAGAAGATCCCACGCGCAACAGGACGCGTGCGAACAGCAAATGGATGACGAAACCGCGAAGTTTCAGCCTCGGGCAGTGGGGGTGCAGGGACCTAAGCGAAGAATGCCCGGGGCGGGCGCTCAAGAGCCGCAGGAATATGGCCGGAGAACGGCAGAACTGGAGAGGAAACCGAAACGGTGACGCGCTGAGCGAATGGAATCCAGATCAGCGCGAACGGAATTATGGCTGCTCCGGCACCGAAGCAGCACTCGGCACAAGCGCTGCACTTGGAGCCATCGTGTCCGGCATGCGGTGAAGATATGTCGGATGAGCCGACGTCAGCCGTACCCATGTCATGAATGTGATCCGTCTTGCCAGACTGATGGCGGCCAGGCTTATGCATTGCGTGAGAGGAAAACTCTGCGAACACCGTTCTTGTCTCGGAGCTACGCTGCGATCCGCAAGACAAGCCGAGTGCTGCCGCATATCCCTGCGCTGGAAGTGCAAGGATCAGCAACCACAACACCCATGTCTTGAGGACTTGATTCATATCAAAAATAGTCTAGCACAAGATATGAAATCGCGGGTGACAACACGGCCGTTTGTCACCAATGCAAACAGCCAGGGCGCCATGAAGCTGTCAGCTAGACTGCAAATTTGCCGTCGGAGAGTGCAACTCAGAGGCTATGGCTGCAGATTGACAAGAGGGTTTCAGTCTTTGGAAAACGACTTGCCGGAAAAATCGTAAGTAACCAGATTACCGTCCAGTTTGCCCATGCCGGGCGCGTTGGTCGGCATGCCTGGCGCTGCCACACCCTTGACATTCGGCCGCGCTATTAGCTTGTTGATAGCAGCCGCAGGTACATGCCCCTCAATGACCTGGCCGGACTTGTCCAGTACGGCCGTATGGCATGACCTCATCGATTCGGGAACGGCAAAGCGATTCTTGATCGATGACATATTTTCCATGTTCACGGTCTTGACCTGGAATCCTGCTTCACGCAGATGCGCAATCCAGCCTTCACAGCAACCACAGTTTTTGTCTTTGTAAACGGTAATGGCTTCGCCACTCGCAAAAGCGAGACTGGATATTGCCGTCAGCAGCGTTACTGAAATCAATTTCTTCATGGATGAGGTCCTTCAACTTGGCTAAAAAAATAAGCATGTGCCCGAACGGCTCGACGTTGATTCCGCTCTTTAATGCAGGGGGAGGCTGAGTGTCTTTTCGATGGGCGGATAGCAGACACCGAGCTTTTCATGACATCCTTGGTAGTTCGCCACAAGCGTCACCTTGTCCGAATCCGGAGCGCGCTTCAAGGTGATCTCGATGGGAACCGCTTTTCTGTAGACTTCGGTCTTGCCAAAAATTTGATCGGTCTTCATTTCACCGGGCGGCAGCTTGACAGCGGTGACCATGTTGCTCCCACTCCCCTTGAGGGAGAATCGAATCTTGTCCTTGTAGAGATAATACCCGGCCGCCGGAACCAGTTCGGCATGCAGCGAATCTGGTCCTTTAGACTCTACTCTCAGCTTGAACGCCTGATCGGGCTCGATCAACTCATTTTCCTTGGGGCTGGGGAACAGACTCGATATGCTTCTCTGCATGCCTGTAGCACCGGACTGCTGCGCCACGGCGAAATGAGCGACACCAACTGTCGTCGCGAGCAGGATGGCTATTTGAACTCGTTTCTTCATTTTGAGAACTCCGGCGCGCATTTGTACCTTGAGTTTGCGGAATGCAATTATTGTGCCGCTGGTGCTGGTTGCACGGAAAACGATTCCGGCGCAGCCGCCAATGACACAACTCAATATTATGCGCGCATTCTGAATTGACATGGAAATCTGTCTGATTAATTCTGCAGGACAGATGCCAACTTCGATATTGAAAGTGGTGCGAACGACCCAGATGAAATTGTGAGCAGGACGATGAAATGGCCTGAAGTGCAATTTCGCTCGCATAGCCACGCCTTCAGACCATTTCTTGTCAATGCCTAAGTCCCACATCACAACCCTGTCATAAGAATTGTGGTGATGCAATGCGGTTGCGTGGCTCATCGTCGCTGGTGTTGGTTGTCCCAATCCCCTAACGGCACGGCTCGTGCATTCCTCAAGCGCGCCACGGCGATACCGTCGTGTGCATACCTGTCCAATGGTTATGCCACGCCCTTGCTGAATAGGCCGCAATGAAACACTTTTGAATGGAGGAGATAGAGGCCAGGCAGAAGGTTGAGAAGAACTGGCGTCACGTTTTCAGCTCAGGTGTATTCATTTCGATTTCCATCCTGCTAACGCTACCCGCCATTGCAGACAGTCCCGGCCGCGGTCTCGCAGCGCAGTTTGAAAAAGATTACCTGATCTTCATCATCAACCACCATTTCTCGGCGCTCCGGATCATCGAACTGGCTGCAGGAACCGACCCGCAGCGAGATGCGGCCATCGACAACCCGCAGGAGGGCACCTCGCCGATGCCGGAAGCGTCAGCGACACCTGCCAAAGCCACGTCGGATGAAATCAAGTCCATGGCGCGACAGGCAAACCGTATGCAACGTGAAGAGATCGCGACCGCGCAACGGTTTCTGCGCGAATGGCACGGGATTAACAGCACTTCGCAGCTATTGCCGGAAGGGCAGCGACAAATCCAGTTGCTGGAGCAGACGCCTGTCGGCGACCAGTTCAACCATGTCTTCCTCGAAGTATTCAGCAGCCATCATTACCGTGCACTCGTGCCCAGCCAGGATTGCCTTGTCAAGGCCGATATCAAGCATGATTCGCCGATCCATTATTGCGAAGGTATCGTCGAAAACCAGGCCCGGGAGATCAACGACATGCGCAAACAGTTATGCGACAAATTCAATATCTGCGATTTCCAGCCGACGACGGGTGTGCGCGGACAGAGCAACGTGGAATAGCGGGTCGCCTTTTTACAGAGGGGCGAAGAATATTTTTCAATCCTATTGTAAGGAATGGAAGCCTGGCTACCCAAGAATCACTAATCTTTTGAAAAGGAGATTCCGATGGCACACGAACAGTTTCAGTCCTGTATAGATGAATGCTATTCCTGCGCGGCGGCATGCGACCACTGCGCAGCCTCCTGTTTGTTCGAACAGGATGTTCAGAAAATGGCGAAGTGTATTCGGCTCGATCTCGATTGTGCGCAAATGTGTCGGCTGGCGGCAAGTTACATGGGGCGCGGTAGCGAGTTCGCAAGTCCGGTTTGCAACGCTTGTGCGGAAATATGTGATGCCTGTGGCGAAGAGTGCGCGTAGTTCCAGATGGAACACTGCCAGCGTTGTGCGGAAGCCTGCCGCCGATGCGCAGCAGAATGTCGGAGAATGGCGACTGGTGCCCAGGCTGCAGCACAGGGGAAAGCGCCTGGCGCAACTGCACATTAATCCACGCGCTGCAATACTGATGTTCAGGGCTTCTCGCGAAGCTCTTGTGGTTAAAAATTACGCGATGCCACTGCTCAGCCGCTCCTCGGCCACTCTACATCGGGCAGGCTGGCATGAGGGCAGCGCTTGCATAAGAGCGACGGCGGATCGTAGCGGTCAATACCACAGATTCTTACGCGCAATCCTTTTGCTGGTGCGAAGTTTGCGTGCGTTGCATTAGCCACGTGCTTGGGCAGGGTCATTTTTGCACAGCGTTAGCCGATACGAAATGTATGCTTGCGAGGAGACGATTTCCCATGAATCATGACGAGCGCTCCAACAATATGCCCGATCCTGTGCGCCGCCGCCTCTTGTGCGGGCTGGGGGCACTAGGTGCATATGCTGGATTGACGCCATATGCACCGTTGGCATGGGCTGCGGGCGAAACGGAAAGTCCACAGGTATTGCGTGGCACCGAATTTCATCTGGAAATTGCGCCGACGACTGTCAACATGACTGGCGTGCCCCGCATTGCCACCGCCGTCAATCGCCAAGTCCCGGCGCCGATACTTCATTGGCGCCAAGGCGATACCATCACGCTGCGGGTGACCAATCAATTGCCGGCCATCAGTTCCATCCACTGGCACGGGATACTGGTCCCGGCAGGAATGGATGGTGTTCCCGGTCTGAGCTTCAATGGCATAGCGCCAGGAGAAACCTTCATCTATCGGTTTCCGGTGAAGCAGAGCGGCACCTACTGGTATCACAGCCATTCCCGGTTCCAGGAGCAGAGTGGCCTGTATGGGCCGCTGATCATCGAGCCGCAAGGCGGCGAGCGCGTGCGCTCAGATCGCGAGCATGTCGTGATGCTGTCGGACTGGACCGATGATGATCCGGAATCACTGTTTGCCAAACTGAAGAAGTCAAGCGATTTCTTCAATTTCAACCAGCCGACTGTCGACAATTTTATGCGCGATATTGCGAAGATGGGGCTCGCAGGGGCCATCGAAATGCGCAGCATGTGGAACCAGATGCGCATGCTGCCGACGGACTTTAGCGATATTACCGGTGCTACGCGCAGCGGCGTCTCATTTACCTACTTGGTGAACGGACACTCGCCACCCATGAACTGGACGGGCCTTTTCCGTCCAGGAGAAAGGGTGCGGCTTCGCTTCATCAACGGCTCGGCGACGACGATTTTCGATGTGCGTATCCCTGGCCTGAAAATGACGGTGATTGCGGCCGACGGACAGGACGTCGAGCCGGTGACGGTGGACGAGATCCGGATGTCGGTGGCGGAAACCTACGATGTTTTGGTGGAGCCGCACGACGATCGCGCGTATACCATCTTTGCGCAGTCGATCGACCGCACCGGGTATGCCCGCGGCACGCTTGCGCCGCGTACCGGCATGCAAGCGGATGTGCCGAAGGTGGATCAAGCACAGTGGTTGTCCATGACGGACATGATGGGGGCCATGGGCAGCATGAGCGGCATGGACGGCAAGGAGGAACCTCAGGGCAAGGGCCAAATGTCGGGAATGGATCATTCCGCGATGCCGGGCATGAATCGCGCCGGGATGGAACACATGGATCATTCCAACATGTCGGGCATGCATGGGATGGAACATGGCGGCATGGGCGGGATGGCCAACAATCAGGCCATGCCGCGTGTGCGCCACGCGCGTACGGAGTATGGGCCGGGCGTGGACATGCATGTCGATATGCCCAGAACCAATCTTGATGATCCCGGCGTAAATCTGCGTAATAACGGCAGGCGCGTACTGACCTACGCTGACCTGCATACCATTGGCGGCCCGATTGATGCCCGCGCGCCGGCACGCGAGATCGAACTGCACCTGACTGGGAATATGGAGCGCTTCATGTTCTCCTTCGACGGGCAAAAATTTTCAGAATCGAAGCCGGTTCATTTCCGTTATGGCGAGCGGCTGCGGCTGGTGCTGGTCAACGATACGATGATGAATCATCCGATCCACTTGCACGGCATGTGGGGCGAACTCGAATCGCCCGATGGAAAGTTCCTGGCCCGCAAACACACGATCAACGTCCAGCCGGCGCAGCGTGTCACATATCTGGTCACCGCGGATGCGCCAGGAAACTGGGCCTACCATTGCCACCTGCTATACCACATGGAAGCGGGCATGTTCCGCGAGGTGGTCGTATCATGACCACGCTCCTGACGAGCAAGAAGGCTAGGGCAGGCGTGTTGATCGCTTGTCTCGCACTGGTTAAGCCTGGGATTGTGGCAGCTCAGCACGACATGGCGGATATGCGTGGCATGCAAATGGGCCCCGCGCAGGAGTCGCAAATGCGTGATCATAATCGGGCCAGCATGCCGGGGATGCAGGTGGCGCCGATGCAGGGCGGTCGCGCCCCCTCGGATGCACGTGATCCTGATGCCTATGCAGAAGGTACGAAGAAGAAATCCTTGGGCGGGATGGAAATGCGTGATGACGAATTATTTGGCCGCGTGCTCGTGCATAAGCTCGAAGCGGTGGACGCTCGTCGCGAGTATGGCCAGAATCTGGAGGCGGAAGCATGGTATGGGGGCGACTACCACAAACTTTGGATCAAAGCCGAAGGGGAGCGCCGAAATGGTCGCCTTGAGCGCCTGCGGACCGAGGCCTTATGGGATCGCGCGTTTGCAGCATTCTGGAGCACACAGCTCGGTGTTCGGCATGACACCGGCCAAGGCGTCGCACGCGATTGGCTCGCGCTTGGCGTGCAGGGGCTGGCACCGTATTGGTTTGAAACGGAGGCAACCGCATATTGGGGCAATGGTGGCACGCTCGCAGCGCGGGCGGAAGTCAAGTACGAGCTGCTATTCACGCAGCAACTGATTTTGCAGCCGCACCTGGAAGCCAATCTCTACAGCAGGAACGACCGAGTGCGCGGTATCGGATCCGGACTTTCGGATCTCGAGCTCGGGGTTCGCCTGCGGTACGAAATCAGGCGGCAGTTCGCGCCCTACATCGGGGTTGCGTGGAAACGAAAGTTCGGCAATACGGCAGAGTTCAGTCGCGAAGCCGGTGGAAATGCACGAGAATCTGAGGTGGTAGCAGGCGTTCGGATCTGGTTCTGACGAGTAAAACCATGGGCCGTGCGCGACATCCGTCTATGCTGTGTTGCCGATCGTCCCTCGTCTGGTGTCTATCCCGCCCTCACGCCAACCCTTGGCTTTTCCTTTGTAAGGTGATTTCGAAGTACCTCGATTGCAGCTTTCACTGGGAGCCTTCGGATCCTGCCGTTGGCGGAATGTAGAGGCCACGCCGGGTCAGCGGCACTGGAACCGGTCCGTTACGCCGCTTGGCGGCCAGAATTTGGTAGATACCGACTCCGCCTTGCTCGAATTGAAGCGCACATGCCGCCATATATAGCCGCCAGACACGGAGCGTTGACTCGGAAACATGCCTGATTGCTTCCTGTCTGCGGTTGTCAAGGCGGGTGACCCAGTGACGCAATGTGAGAGCATAGTGTTGGCGCAGGCCTTCAACGTCGAGAATCTCGAACGATGCACGCTCCATCTCGCGCTGGATGTTGCTGACCGTGTCGAGCTCGCCGTCCGGGAAGACATAGCGTTGCATGAATTTTGTGCCGACAGTCTTGCTCCAGCCTTCACTGTCATTTGTGATGCCATGATTGAGAAATAGCCCACCTGGTTTCAACACACGGTGCACAACCTGAAAATAGGCGGGAAGATTGCGCAATCCTACGTGTTCGAACATGCCGATACTTGCGGCCTTGTCATAAATCGGTTCGTGGGGCAAATCCCGGTAATCCTGCATTTCGACCGTAACCCGGCCGGCCAGGCCCAGCGAACGGATTTTATGTTGTGCATACTCGTACTGCTGATGGCTTAAGGTGATGCCATGGGCGATGATATCGTAATGTATCGCCGCCCAGCAGATCAAAGCGCCCCAGCCGCAGCCGATATCCAGCAGCCGCTCGCCGGGTCTGAGATGCAGCTTTCGGCAAATGAGGTCCAGCTTGTCTTGCTGGGCCTGCTCCAGGCTGTTGTCCGCCTGTTCGAAATACGCGCACGAATACACCATTTCGCGATCCAGCCACAACTGATAAAACTCGTTCGATACGTCGTAATGGAAAGCGATGGCATCGCGATTGATGGCTCTGGATGGCTTGCGCGACAAGAGCGACGGCAGTGATGCCCGCCAGCGCATGGATCTTGCGCCGTCGTGGTGCGGCTGGCGCTCATTCTTGATCCGAATCGCGGCAACCAGCACGGGGAGACATTCCATGACCGGCAATCTTAGCGAGCGGAGATGTTCCTTCTGCGACAGGAGCGCATAGATATCACCGTCGACATCCACGTTTCCCGCGAAATAAGCTTCGGCCAACGCGAACGGATCGCGATGCAGTACCAGATTTCGGAATACATCGGGGCGTCGGAAAGTAACCGTCACGGCCGGCTGGTTTAGCCCGACATCGAGCGTTTCGCCGTCCCATAGCTGCAGGCGCAAACTGCCAGTGTAGTTGCGAAAAGTACGTTGCACGATATTTCGTGCATGACGGCTTGCGGCTTGGTCAGCGGAACGGCTTACCGTATTCATGTCCATCAGGCCTCCTTCCGGTGAGTTGAAGAAACTGATCGCTGAGTGCACGGTGAGAGGTGATGCTTCGCAGCCCGAACGCATGGTGCAATGCGGAGACTCGTCTGCTGTTGTTACTATTTCATAAACGCGTTGGGGGATGGAATGAGCTGAATCAAAATTCTCGGTCGTTTTCCCCGGGCCGAAAACGCACCAGGCGCATCTCCTTGCCACGTGAACGGACCTGGGACTATCGGAACTGTCCCTTGGAGCAAGACGACTCCTCGTACCTCTTTGCTCGCATTCCCGATGAGGGCAGAGCATCTTTGTCGCCGACTAATACGCATGGATTGCGGGCATGGCAGCTTATCGTTGTCGACGTCTGGGCCAGACAAATGAAATGGCTTTTAAATGAAACGACTTTTGCTCTTTTTTCCAACGATACACATCCTGATCGCACTGCTCTTCGTTGTTGCGGCGCTCTCCCTCATTGTCATTGCCGCCGGAGTCGGCTTGGCTTCACTCGTCGATGGTTTCTCCATGAGTGCGGCACAAGGCGTGATTGAAATGATCGGTTTGGCCGCGCACGCCGTCGTTGCACTCCAGATAGCGCAAACTATCGTCGAGGAGGAAGCGGTGCGCCGCGTTCATTTGAGTGGCGGGGTACGCATACGCCGCTACGTGTCCCGATTCATGGCCGTGATTGTCATCGCACTGGCCGTTGAAGGGCTGGTTGCCACCTTCAAGGCTTTACATGAGAATATGGGGCAGCTACCACATGCCGCCAGCCTCGTTGTCGCGGTAGGTGTGACTCTCGCCGGATGGGGGCTATTCAGCCGGTTCAGCCAAGGTACCGAGGAAGCCGAACATGAGGCTGCGGAGCAGGCCGAACGCGACGAAAACTGAATCGAGCGCTGTGAGTGCAGATATGCTGTCGATGCGCGACCCAGGAAGCTCGCAAACTGGAAAAAATGCATCGACAAATGGCTGAAAGCGCCGACAAACAGGGCTTGTTGCCTGAAACGATGGTTTGAATCCTGCTATCGCTTGTCTTTCGCTTTGCCCGCGATCAGAAACCCCAGCATGGCCGCAATCGCACCGACCGCAAATGGCGCCGTCGGTGCCATAAGAAACAGAAACCCGGTCAATGACGCTGCCAGTGCCTGTCCGAGATTGGCGGCGGAAGCCTGTTGCCCCATCGCCTTGCCTTGAAGCGTCCCGGCTGCTTTTGAAATCAATGTGGCCAGTACGGGAATCAGGATTGCAGTGCCGATGGAAACGGATGCAAAGGCCATCATTGTACCAGCGGCCGTCTTTGCGTAGGGAATCAGCGCCAGACCTGCGACACCCAGCAGCATGCCGGCGGCTACCAGTCTTGGCGCGCCGATTCGCCGCACGCATGCCGGGAAAACCCCAATTTGCACCACGATCATGGCAATGCTGCAAATCAGGAAGAAGCGCGAGATACCGTTCGGGTCGAGTGACAGCACTTGCTTGCCAAGCAGTGTTATACCGACTTCCGCAACAGTGATCGTGAATGTGCTGATGCAGGTCAACAGCAGGCCGCAATAGATAACGGTCTGGTCCGCTGTTTGCATTTTCATGGTCTCACTTTTTGCGGTTGGGTCTTTCTGGCTGGCGTTTCGGAGACCGGGCAGCAACGCGATTGTCAGCGCCGGAAACAGGTTCATCAAGGCTACCGCAAAAAAAGGGGAGTCAAACATTAGGAAGCTTGCAATGCGCATGCCAGACAGCGGCGCAAGTACCATCGGACTCAGCCAGCTGCCGATGGCAGGGCCGAGCAGAAAACCCAGGGTTGACGCGGATGCGATGGCGGCAAATTTCTGCGGACGCTCCGATTCGTGAAATGCGACAGCGACGTAGGCCAGGACGGCGGGGAGCACGGCCGCCGACAATATGCCGCTTGCGATACGTGCCAAATACAGCGTCGTCATCGTGGTGGCAGAATCCAGGAGCAGCAGGCTCAGTGCGCTGCCGGTCAAGCCGAAGGCGATGATCGACCGGCGGTCGAAACGGTCCGATAAGACGCCCCAGAACGGAGACAGGATGAACAACGCGAAAGTATAGCTGCCGGTCAGGGATCCAGTATGCCGCGCAACGGCGGCGGCGTCCGCGCCCATGATCCGCTCGACGAGAAAGGGCAGAACCGGCAGGGTGACGCCGTAGGCGGCTGAAACGCACAACGCAGCTGCAAACAGGATCGGGAAGCGGTGCCTAGCCGCCGGCGGTGGAGGCTTGATTGAATGGCGGCCGCGCTTAGCAGCCATGCCGGCGATGATGATGTTCCTGGTAGCTGCCTGCAGCCGACGCATATTGGGCGGGAGAAGCTTCGAACTTATCGCGGTTTTCACGGGAGGCGAAGTAGTACACCCGACCCTGATACGTCGAGTTGATGGCGCGCTCCGGGTCGACCGGTTCACCGCTCACTGGGTCCTTCAGTCGGCGATCCATGTCGTCCGTTCGGTCGTAATCCTCATGAGAATGGTGGGAATGATGCGAGTGGCCGCCAAAGCCATGCCCTATTCCGCCATGCCGCATCAGCAGGAAGATGCCGATCGCGAATACGATCCAGATCCAGTTTTGCGCGAGCCATTCCATCATGTCCTCCACATCCAATCACGACGCAGCGCAAGGAAAGTTTAACGCTATTTCCTGGTCTCTGATCTGAAACGGTTCAGCCGGATCTTGCAATACCGTGTCAGGCAATCGAGAAATCTGCGCGGCATTCATGAATTGATCATACGCGCGGCTCGAATTCGTGGACAATTCCTTTTTTGATCCATCTCAATGGCACCTGAAATTGATGCACCCATTAGCCACCTCTCGGTAATGGTGCGAGCCAAATACTAGCGGCATTGTGCGATCGTCAAATGCGACGGGCCATCGATTCCGTTGTTTGCACATCATGAGATTCGTTCCCTTTGCTTCACAGTGTGGTTGCGTGAATCCCACCAGTCACCCATGTGGATCAAGTGGAAGCGACGTTGGCCCGTTCCGCCTTGGCAGCCATGCTGTCCCAGACGCATCCCGGCCTCGTCTTGCATTCACTTGATGGGCATACCTGTGGCTTCCGCTGTGCGGCTCCAAGCCCTCGTGGCTTGCATTCCGGACGACTCAATTCTCAACAACGAAAACGATGGCAAACGGCGCAACGTCCAATAAGTTCACATGGGTGATCGCCAGGTCTGCACTGGAAGCACGAAATGCCCTGTCGCAGCCGTAGGCGATGCTCGATATGTTGGCGATGCCGACAACCAGCGCGCGTTAACCTTCGAGCGTCTGGCCCATGGTTTAGTGCGAATGCGCATGCATGGCGTGTTCATCCGGGGCTTCTACCGGCGCTTTGACGTCGGTATGCACATCGAGGCGGGATGGTTTCTCCAAGGCGAGGATTTCCCTGGCGCGCTCCATTTCCTCCGGCGTGCCTTGTGCGACGACAAGGAAGTGATCGGCCTTCAGTGCTTCTTCGTACTGGATGACGGTGTTTTTCGGGATGCCGATGCTGTACAGCGCCGCGCCGAGTGCACTCAGTCCGCCGACGACGATCGCGCCCTCGATCGCGCCATAGACCATGGCAGCGAGGTGGCCGAGCACAAACACATGCCCGATAGGCGGGATCGTGAGCAGGATGCCACCGAACAACAAGCCCCAAAGACCACCCCAGAATGCGCCATGCTTGCCCCAAAATTTCATCCTGCTGCCGGTATTGTAGAAACCGACCGCCTTTTCTTCAGTGTGGTACCCCTTGCCGATGACGCTGAAACGCTTCATGTCCATTCCGGCATCGGCCAGCTTGCGAACCGCGGCGTCGGCCTCGCCATGGGCGGAAAAGATGGCAACTACGGCATGATGATGTGACATGTGAACCTCCTTGGAAAAGAGTTGAAAGAGTTGAACTCCATGCCCCCCTATTTGCTTGCGTCGTCTCGACTGCGGCGAACTTCGCAACTTTCTGCTTCGACCTTTGTTGCATCGGGCATCGGCACCGCCGGCGAAGACGGAGCGCCGAAATTTCCGTATATGGCCTGGAACAATTGCTCATTGAATGTGTCGCGCAACTGGCGATAGCCGTCGAGTGCGTGAGAAACCAACGCGCTGGCCGCGTGTTCGATGCCGACGAATGGGGTCGTGTCATCGGCCAGTATGCGAGCGCTACGCGCGGTCGGCGCCCATGCGGCGATCGGCAGCATCCATGGATTGAATTTCTCGGAAAAGAGCAGACGGCTGGTACGCATGGGATGCAGCCATTTCTGCATCTCTGCACCCAGCGGATTGGCGAACGCCGTGATCCATGGGCTGATCGCATTCTTGTATATCATCTCATTCCACTCGGAGACGGCGCGCACCTTTTCAAACGACTGCTCCGGGTACGCGTAATGGATCTGTTCGACCTGGCGTTCTTCGAAATGCACGCTGTATTGCGGCTTGCGGCAATCCGGATCGCCGCTCGGATTGCTGATCTTCATTTCGTACAAGCCGGGCGGTAGCGCATCGAGCTCGCCCAGGCTCTCCAGGATTGCCCGGTGCTCAAGCTTTGCGACGCTGGCGGACACGAAGATGCCGAGATGGCCGACATGTGTATTCAGCAGGTAGACGATGCGCTGCCCCGCTTTTTTCAGATCGGCCGTGGTCGGATAGACGGTCGGGATCCAGTTGAGCGCTTGGTGCGGCGGCGTGATGTTATCGCCGCTGGAGGCGAAAATCACTATCGGATTGCGAATGCGCTTCAAATCGACGTAGCAGCCGTGGCAAATGCGCATGGTGCCGCCTTCCAGCTTGTTGCCGATGAAAAGATTTTCGACGATCGACAGTATTTCTTCACGGCTCAGGAAATAGAATCCAGTCCACCATCGTTCGAATTCCAGGAAGCGTTCTCGCTCGGTATCGATGTGGTCGAAAATCGCGTAGTTTTTCTCCCATAGCGTATTAGCCGGATTCAGGTTCTCGAAGTTCTGCACAAGCCATGCACCGTCAATGCGCCCATTGCTCATGTCCGCCAACAGATGCGTCATCCAGACGCCGCCCAGTAATCCGCCAGCAAGACGCATGGGGTTCGCATCGGACTCGCCGGCCCAATAGGACAGCGGCGACCCGTTGAGCACCGTCGCGCCTGTCAATCCCTCGCAATCGGCCGCCAGCAGCGTGACGGCCCAACCCGCCTGGCAATTGCCGTACAACACTGGAGCTTTTCCGTGATGTCGCGCGCTGACCTCCTCGACGAAGCGGCGTAGCGCGTGCAGGACATCCGCCAGCGTCTGGTTGGGACAGGGAATCGGATAAAACATCACGAAATAGGTGGGGTGGCCTTCGTGCAGTGCCATGCCGACTTCGGAATCTCGCTTGAAACCGCCAATGCCAGGGCCGTGTCCGGCGCGCGGATCGACGATGATCACGGGCGGCTTGTCCGGATCAACGCAGTCCATCGCATGATCGTTATGGAAGCGTGTAATGTGCAGTAGCGCGTAATTGGCCGGTGGGTCGAATCGTCGCGCATCGAGAAGAATTTCATACTCGAAGTCCAGTGGCGGCGGCATGCCAGCCTCCTCGTGGGCGAGCATGTTGGTGGCGCGCTCGCGCAGCGTGTCGAGGAAAAGGATCGCTCGCTGCCAGCGGTCGATCTGGTACGTCATTGCCTGCTTCAGCAAAGGTGCTGCGCGCACTTGTGGCGACAGCGGTTCGGCAAAATGCGTCGTCTTTGTATTTGCCTGCCGCTTTGGCACGCCCGCTTTGGCCGCTGGCGTCGGTAAGGCGGGCGATGCTCCTATTTCTGCTCTTGGTGCAGTTTTGACAGAATTCTTCATGGCATAGGTCTTCGGGCCGTTTCGGGATGGTTGCTTTTTCCGGTTCACGCTGGGACGCTCACGATCGCCGCGCTGTTTTCCGCCGCCGGCTTGATGCCCGCCAGCCTGGTTCGCTTGAGCATCAGCGCATTGATCGCGACAATGGCGGAACTGCCTGACATCGATAACGCGGCGATTTCCGGCGACAGCGTGAATGGATAGAACAGGCCGGCCGCCAGCGGGAAGGCAATCACGTTGTAGCCGGTTGCCCACCACAGATTCTGATGCATCTTGTGCAAGGTGGCGCGCGACAGTTCGATAGCGCCAACGACGTCATAAGGGTCGCTTTTCATCAGGATCACCTGTGCGCTTTCAATGGCCACATCGGTGCCGGCGCCAATCGCGAAGCCGACATCGGCCTGGGTCAGGGCGGGCGCATCGTTAATGCCGTCGCCGACCATGCCGACCTTGTAGCCCTGGCCCTGCAACTCCTTGATCTTGGCGGCCTTGTCGCCCGGCAGCACGTCGGCCAGTACGATATCGATGCCCAGTTCCTTGCCGACGCGCTCCGCCGTGGCGCGGTTGTCGCCGGTGATCATCGCGACCTTGACGCCGCGTTCCTGCAGCTTGGCAATCGTCGTCTTCGAGGATGGACGGGGCGCATCGGCAATGGCGATCAGCCCGATCAACTTGCCGCCGTCTGCAACGTGCACGACGGTCCGGCCGCTGCCCTGCTGGGTCGCCGCCTGCGCGCCCAGACCGTTCAGGTCGATTCGTTCGGCATCCATCAGCTTTCGATTTCCCAGCAGGACGGTTTTGCTGGCAACCTCAGCCTTCGCTCCCTGTCCGTCGATGTTGGTGAACGCTGTGGCAGGGGGTGGGGTGAGATTGCCTGCCCGCTTGAGGATTGCCTGCGCTAACGGATGTTCGGAATGCTGCTCGACCGCTGCGGAGAGGGTCAGCAAGTATTCTTCGCTAATGCCGTCGGCGGTGACGATGCCGACCACGGCGGGCTCGCCCATGGTCAGCGTGCCTGTCTTGTCGAAAACGACGACATCGAGCTTGGTTGCGTTCTCCAGCGCGGCGGCATTCTTGAACAGGATGCCGTTCATCGCGCCGAGCCCGGTGCCGACCATGACTGCCATTGGTGTTGCCAGCCCGAGCGCATCGGGGCAGGCGATCACGAACACCGTGATGGTCAGGGTCAGCGCGAACAGCAGGCTCTGGCCGAGTAGCCAGTACCAGGCAACGAAGGTGGCGACCCCGACCAGAATGGCGGCCATCACCAGCCATTGCGACGCCCGGTCCGCCAGCAACTGCCCCGGCGCCTTCGAGTTCTGCGCTTCCTGCACGAGCTTGACGATCTGCGCAAGCGCAGTATCGGCGCCGACCTTGGTCGCCTGGTAGCGGAAGCTGCCGCTCTTGTTGATGGTGGCGCCGATCACCATGTCGCCTGGCCCCTTTTTGACTGGCATGGATTCGCCGGTCAGCATCGATTCATCGACCTGTGAGCCCCCCTCCAGGACCTTGCCGTCGACTGGAATCTTGTTGCCGGGGCGAATGATGACCGTATCGCCTACCAGCACGTCGGCGGTGGCTACCTCGATTTCGCGGCCATCGCGCAGTACGGTTGCCTTCGGCGGTGCCAGGTCCATCAAAGCCCGGATGGCATCGGTGGCGCCGGCACGCGCACGCATTTCCAGCCAGTGGCCGAGCAGGATGAAGACGAGCAGGGTAGCCGCGGCTTCGTAAAACACCTCTCCTTCAAAGAAGAAGGTTGCGCCCAATGAGAAGAGATAGCCGGTGCCCACCGACAGCACTACGAGCGTGGCCATGTTGAGCACACCGTTCCTGGCGCCGCGCCATGCCGAAACTGCAAACGGCCATGCCGGGTAAATGATGGCGCCGCTCGCGAGCAGGAACAGAACGATCTTTCGGTCCAGTCCGAACGGTAACGGCAGTTGCCCGAACATTTCGCCCATCGGCGAATATAGGAACACGGGAATGGCAAATAGCAGCGCAATGAAAAACCGGTTACGCATGTCATTCACCATGTCCTGCATCGACATCCCTGCCGCGTGGCCCATGTCGTGCATCATGTCATGCGCCCCGTGGTCATGGACGTGTATTGCAGACTTGGCAGCGGGTGCGGCGCCATGCGGCGGCGCAGCCGGCTTCGCGTGGAGATGATGGACATGTTCCGGCACGGGCACCACCGCTGCGCCCGCATGTTGTTCACATACATGCTTGGGCACCATCTCGCCGCGGCAATGAAATCCGCAATCGCTGATGGTCTTGCGGATTTCAGCCAGGCTGGTGAGTTTTTCGTCGAAGTGGACGGTCGCGCTGGCCGCGGCATAATTCACATCGGCGTGGTGCACGCCACGCAATTTCGATAGTCGTCTTGCGACTGCCTCGGCATTGAGCGGGGTGAGCATATCGCTGACGTCGACAGTACTGGTTTGCATCATTGCTCCTTATGCGAGGTTTTCCAACCGCTTATACGGCATCTTCGTGGCGCAATCGCGCAGGCTTCGGCGGATGAATTCGCCGCTGCATCGCACACTCGGAAGGTGTCAACCATGCTTCTCCCGCTTGCCCGATTCCGACGAGCGGGCGTCTTCGCTGGATAGACGAGGAAAGAATGCCGGCACGCGTTGCATGTACTGGCGGTATGCATCGCCGAATGCTGCAATCGAATCCTGTTCTTCGCGTCGTGCCAGCCGTGCATACATCGTCACGAGAATCGGGAACATGATCAGGGTGAGCAGAGTCGGCCATTGCAGCAGGAACCCGAACATGATCATCACGAATCCGATGTATTGCGGATGTCTCACGCGAGCGTACGGGCCGGTCATGGCGATCGTATGATTGCGCTGTGCCTTGTACAGCACGTCCCACGACGTTCCCAGCAACAGGAAACCGGCAGCGATCAGAACATTGCTGGCGATATGGAATGGCCCAAGATGCGGATTGGCCTTCCAGCCGAACATAATTTCCAGGAGGTGGCCGGCATCATGCGACAGGAAATCCACGCCGGGGAAGGTTTTGCTCAGCCACGGGAGCAGTAGGTAGATGGTGAGCGGAAAGCCGTACATTTCGGTAAATAACGCGACGAGGAATGCCGAAAATGCGCTGAAGGAGCGCCAATCGCGCGGGCTTTGCGGCTTGGCGAAACTGAACGCAAAGATGATGAACGCCAATGAGTTGAGGATCACCAGGCTCCAGAGGCCGTAGGCAGGAGTGCTGTCATTCATGATTTCCTCCCGGCGTGGTCATGGATCGGAGGCGCATCATCAGCGGTGGAAGACGCATCCCGCGATGGGGCACCGCTATCTTTCTGGCCGCCGTGCTCTCCGTGGCCATGGAACAAGTGCATCAGAGGGCAGGCCAGTATCAGGAGCCAGGGAAGAAACCCGAACAAGTGCGCACGGTGCTCCGTCAGAAGAAAGAATGCGGCGATGGCGAGAAAGCCGATGAATATCCATTTTCCATTTCCGGAATTACGGCGGAATCCGGATTGATGGTCGTGATCATGTGGCATGGAAGCCTCCCGAACAAGGTTGAGGTAAAACATGATCGGCCGCATCATCCGACGCTGTCTCATTCCCCGGAAGATGCTATGGAAGCCGTCGACTATGCTTGCATCGATCCGGAAGAGGGAGCTGGCAATAGCGACACAGCAACCATCGCCGATGCGTGCAATGTGTGGGCATGGACGAGCACGGACACATGCGACGATGTACGTCATAAAGCATGCGGTCGGCTATAGGGTGAGCCGGGTGGATCGCAATGCATGATTGGGGGTGTACGGCAGGAGATGGTGTCGCGGCAAGACGACAACCGTCGGAATGATCGGGTACAGCGCGATGGCATGAGAAGGTGACGCCATGTCACCTGGGTGGTCGGTCCCCGGTTCAGTCATGGGCTTTTCCTTGGTGATGACAGATGCCTGTGCATCACAGAACATCTTGCAGGAATCCGAACCGGATGGCGACTCTTCATTGGAGCGGTTTTCCTGCCCCATGGCCGCCAGCGTTGCGTCGGTCGGTGAAACCAGTGTCGTCGCTGGCGCAGGGATGCAGGCATGGGCAATGCCGGCAAACAGCCAGAACAGCCATCCCAGCAACATGGCAGCTGCTGCGGCACGTCGACGGCGGGTGGTGGAAAAAGTCTGCATCGGTTTGTCGCCCAATGTGGGACCTGCGATATCTCATAGTAGCGACTCTGGCGGATCCTTTTTTTTGAGTCAGGTCAAAGTTCCCCGAATCCGGCCAAAGATCGTTCTGCCTAATGCCTCATGGTTCGCAGGACGTAAACTGGGAACAAGGGAACAATTCAGACAGATATGCACTGCTGCTACCGATGGCAACAGGGATCGCAACGAAGGCCAGACATCGATGTTCATGACTGGCCTTCTTGAAGGGATACGTCATTTTCCGCCGTCGCGCGGATGGAAATGCCTGCTCATGTCCTTCTCCGGCTTGATTTTTTCCGGTGCGGCATCTTTTGCCTTGCGCTCTTCGGAGGACGCAGCCGTCGATTTCTGCTGCATTTCAGCGTGGGATTTCATCATGGCGTCATGGTCCATGTTCATCATCCCTTCATGGCCCGGCATGCCATCCATCGATTTTTCTTCCACACCACTGGCGGCCAGCGCGAGGGTGGACGAAAGTGCGAAGGCGCCGACGGCAAACAAGGAAGCGAGTTTCATCATAATCTCCAGCATCAGGTTGTTGAATACATCGAACTATTGGCGGAATTCTGTTTGCGCACCAACTGGACTTTAGTGTGCGCCCGCCACGGTATCGAAAACATGACGATGGGATTACATTTTTGTAATGTGTGAAGCCCATCGCCGATCGGGGTACGATGGCGGCGAAAGTCCGCTCTGTGCGTGGTATGGGCTATGTGCCGGAGGCGATGCACATGCGATTGAGGCAACCGATATCGCTTGCAGCTTGCCTGTTGCGCTTCAACCGGATGCCTGTGCGGGCAGCGGGTAGGGCATCAGTCAGCGGTTACCTGGTGGTGTGTATTCGAATTCTACGGTCGAAGGGTTATGCGTTGGAATATTGGGGCGTGCGATCTTTAGCACGATCCGAAATGGAGCGCTGCTCGGCGGGAAGTCAAAGAAATTCCCATAGGTGACTGTCTGATTGATTTCCATCGGATCGAGCCGTTTTTCCTGGGACGCCAGACCAAGCGGTGTCACGATTGCAATGACAGTCGCATCCCCGATGTGCTTTCCAGTTGTGCTGTCGAGTACCGACACAACCAAGTGCTGAACACCGCCACCAGGTCTTTTACCTCCATGCATCTTCGGGTCATGGACATCAGCCTGATTCTTGATGAGCTCAGCCGGAACGACGCCATAGAATACATCCATGCCATTGACTGTCTTTCCTGGCCCCGCTGCCGCTGCCGACCCGAGGAGAATTCCGGACAGGATTAAGAAGGAAAAGAAGCGGCGATTATGAGAATCCATACTGTCCTCCTTCCTTATCGTGAAGCATCAGGAAAAATCGCGCGAAGCTGCGTTGCGACGTCTGCGACTCCGGCTCGTCCACTACAAGCTTTTTCACTTTAGCAAGCCGAATGCCATGCCCTTTGAGAGGTATCAAGCCGCAATGTATTCCCCGGTCTTTCCGAATCCAGGTGCGACTAATCGTCTTGAATTGCGCCCCTAGTAGATATAAGGCTGGCAGTCAGAGTTGATCATTGCAACTCATGTCGACCATGCTACCAGCGCACTCGACCGGCCATCCGACAGAGCAAGCCCGGATGGCCAGTTCAC
The DNA here is from genome assembly GCA_021821365.1 of Pseudomonadota bacterium. Classification (GTDB taxonomy): domain Bacteria; phylum Pseudomonadota; class Gammaproteobacteria; order Burkholderiales; family Burkholderiaceae_D; genus Noviherbaspirillum. The sequence goes on from JAKACN010000040.1 coordinate 21,766, forward strand.
GTGGTACGTGCACTATGTCTTGCAATGCGGCGAGGTTAGAACGAATGCCTCATGCCAATGTTGAATTGCTTGTTGCCCGTGCCGGAATCGGAGGAGTTGCCCACAGTGTAAGCGGCACCATTCTTATTGCTTATGCGGCCATAGGTCGAATAAAAAGTTGTGCGCTTGGTGAATTTGTAGGTGTAGCCGACGGCAACTTGATTTGCATCCTGATTTGCAGCCATCTTGTCGTCGCGGCGGATATACGAGACCATCGCTGTGCCTAGACTGGTGACCGGGATCGTGGCGCCGACCAGCACGTCGTTATTGTCGACTGTCCTTACGCCTGAAATATCGCTCTTGTTGACGTCATAGTTGAAAAAGGCTTTGACCACGCCGAAATCATAAATGGCGGTCAACAGGCTGCGGTTGGTGTCCCCGGTATTCGTGGCGTTTGCCTTGGTGTTGTAGGCAAATTTGACATCGATCGGGCCGTTCTCATAGCCGAATGCACCGCCGATCTGGCGGCTGGCCTTGGTATTCCCGGCAACTTCACCGAACGCATACGCGAGATCGACATTGAAGCCGCTGTAGTTGGCCTGGTAACGGATGGTATTGTTGTTACGATGATCTTCGATGAGCATCAGGTTGTAAGACTGGCCTGCTGAACCGGCATCGAATGGGTCTGCCGAGTACTGAGCCCAGGCGATCGGAACGTATTGCCGGCCGAAGGTGATTTGGCCGAAGCTACCCTTGAGGCCGGTAAACGCTTGCCGGCCGAAAAACAAGCCGCCTTGGCCCAAGGTTCCATTATCAAGATTGAAGCCGTTTTCGAGCTGGAAGACTGCAGACAGGCCGCCGCCCAGATCTTCACTACCCTTGAAACCGATTCGGTTACTGGAAAGCATACCCGTGCCCAGTTTCGTAACGGAGCCCGCGGGACCACCGCGGTCGATGGCAAGCCCGGCGTCAACCACGCCGTATATGGCGACGGAAGTTTGCGCATAAGCCAAGCCTGAAAAGGCGCCCAATAAGGTCAGTCCTAGAAGTGATTTTTTCATTGATTTTTCCTCATGAAGGATTCGTTTGAAAGTCCGCTCGTGACGGACGAAGGAAGGCTAACGATTCTTCATGGGGAATTCTTCCGGCTGGTGGGCGGAAGGAAAGATTGCAAAAAGAAAATAATGAGATGTTGAAATAATGTTGTGTTATCACAACATCCTGGGGGGATGACCACACCTCAGGAAGTAGGCTATGCGGCGAATGGTTGTCATTGTTTGCCGGATGATGCGATTTGGGCGTGCCGCATTATCATGCCGGCCGACAAAAATGATCTACTCTGGACGCCTTCGCTTATTGCGATCGTGGTATCACCATACTGAATGCTAAGCAATACAGCGCGAACGATGTTTCGGCAGGCGCAACAGAAGCTGGAAGGCGACGCGGTATCGCTCACCGCATGCTGCTCATTACCGTCGCCATCATCCCGCTCGTCGTGGCAATCGGCATGCCTACTGCCTGGATCGCCGTCTGCATAATACCGGTTGAGGTCATATCGATAGTGACCGCCTGGATCGCTCCGTCTGCCCGCATTGCGGGACCGGTCACTGCCGTCAGGTTCTGCCCCTGCAAGGCGTTGAGGACTACTGCCAGCTTTGCGGGATCATGCGTGGCATAGGAGTTCATGGCACACGACATGGCAGTCACTGCGCACTCGATCTGGGTGGAGGGCGTGGTTCCCGCGGCATTGCACGGTACGCCTGTGCCGTCGGTTCGATCCCTGATTGCCCCATCCATCTTTCGTCGTGCAGGAGTGAGCGCGATTTCGTGAAATACTGCATGTCCGGAGACCAACAAATATAGGCGGTCGATAGAAAACTCGCGCTGGTGTTGCTCAGTCCTTCAGGCTGTTGAACAATTCCGACATCATCTTGTAGTGGCCGCTTACCCGGTCGAGGCTAAATTGGTACTTGATCATGCTCTCGGTGAATTTCGCGCGCTCCACATCCAGGTCCACCGTATTGCCGTCGACGCTGCCTTGTGCGGGTAGCTGGTACTTCAGGGGAATGGGCGAGGCCGCCGGTTCACCCTTACTCTGGAGTAGTGCCGCACGGTAGTCGATGTCGACTGCCTTATAGCCGGGCGTATCGGCATTTGCGATGTTCGAGGCGATGACTTGAAGCCGGTACGCCTGCACGTTGAGCGCCCGTTCCTGAAATCCGTGGCCATCCATTTTGGTATGTTGCTCTGCAATCGGAATGTGCTTGGCTGAAGTCAGAGGGGCGACGACGGCGCGGCGAGACAGCGCGGATTGTATCGCGACGGAAAAAGGTTCCGCCCCGGACGAACTAATTTGTGTCGGTGAATGAAGGCCGTGCGGACTATCCACGCGCGGAGCAGAGGATGCTGCAATGACATTCGCCATGTTCTCCATGCCTTGCTCCTTACGTTGGGTGGCGACCCGCGTAGCCCACGCACCGGATCAGCCTGTCGCATATTCCGGGTTGATTGTGTCATCCATCTCTGCGTACGTATCCGGGGATTCCCAAGCTCTGCCCGACTGCGGGGATCGACGGAATTGCCACCCTCAAGAAAAAACGGCCTCGCGTCGAGGCCAAAAAGGGAGAATTACTCAAGAAAAATCGCTTGGCATCAGTTGCGGTGATCTCCGTGCAGCGCCTCTTCCAGCCGCCATACTTCGTTGCCAATCATGACGACGCGACGGCCATCCTTGGTCTCCATGATGTGGCCTTCTTTCATGCTCTCGACGCGCCCGAACTTGTTCTCCATGCCCATCTTGCCGTCCTTGAAAAGATAGACGGTCGAACCATCCTTGAGCTCGATCGATTTGTCCACCTTGCTCATATCTACCGCAAAGGATGATATGGCAATCAATCCGCCACCTATGGCCAGCAACGTCTTTTTCATCATGATGATTTCTCCATTTGGAAGATTGAGTGAAATATCATGATATGAACGCAAAGCTGTCAATTGAGTGACCGGGAGATTTCATTTTTGTAATCGTCGCGTCATCTGTGCGGCGCAGGCAACCCGTCTGCCGTAGTGGGTCAGTTTTCAGGCACATTCATTCCCTCGTTTTCGCCTCCTGGTTCTCTTTGCTTCGGATAACGCGGAATGTAACCCATAACGCGAGTAAGTATCCGAGTGCCGATAACACAGGCATCTCGCCCAGGCGAGGTCCAATGCTATGCTGCATCAGCAGGGACGCCGCGATGTAAAGGCCAAGTGCGATCAACGCGAGAGCGATCCTGCTTGCAGCCCTGTTCAACTCGTTCTGAAGATCTTCCAATCCGGAATGATGAAACGTCAGTTCGATGCCTTGGGAGCGCATGCGCCGCATGATACGGCTTAGGAACGTGCCCGGAATAACTTCCCGAAACTTGCTGAAGTGACGATGGATCGAAGGGGATGAAAATCACCTTCGAGGTTGTCATGGAACATTACGATGCGTGCGTGGAAAAGCGGATGAAGCGTTTGTTCCGTAGCTTGTCGGAAAAGGATCGGCGCCGCTACGCCGCGGTCGAAGCGGACAAGCTGGGGCATGGTGGCACCGAGTATATCGCCGCCTTGTTTGCGCTCGATCCGAAGACGATCCGCCAAGGATTGGCGGACCTGGATGCGCCCGAGGATCCGGCCGGCGGTCGGATCCGAAAAAAGGGGGCGGACGGCGACGGCTGAGGCAGCGCCGGCCGGAACTGGATCGCGTGTTTCTGGACGTGATTGCCGAGCATACCGCAGGTGATCCCCAGCGCGGCATCCGCTGGACGAATCTGCGGCCGCGCGAGATTGCGCGGCGCATCACGGCTGCCGGCATCCCGATCAGCCGGCGCATCGCCGGGCAGTTGCTCAAGCATCACGGTTTCGTGCGCCGCCAGGCGCAAAAGAAGAAGACGTTCCGGCAGCATCCCGATCGCGCCGCGCAATTCGAGCGGATTGCCGAACTCAAGCAACAGTATCTGTCAGCGGGATGGCCGGTGATCAGCATCGACACCAAGAAGAAGGAATTGCTGGGCAACTTCTATCGGGATGGCAAGCTCTATACGCGTGAGACCATCGCGGTGCTGGACCACGACTTCCCCAGCTACAGTGACGGCAAAGTCATTCCACATGGCGTGTACGATCTCGGCCGGAACAAGGCGCATGTGCATCTGGGGACCAGCCACGACACCACCGAGTTTGCCTGCGACAGCGTGGCGCACTGGTGGGAGGCCGTCGGGCGGTACGACCATGCGCACGCCACGCAGTTGCTGATCCTGTGCGATGGCGGCGGCAGCAATCCAGCCGGTTCGGCACTGTTCCAGCAAGACTTGCAGAGGTTGGCCGACCGCACCGGGCTGACGCTGCGCGTGGCGCACTACCCGTCGTACTGCTCGAAGTACAACCCGATCGAACACCGGGTCTTCCCCCATTTGACGCGGGCTTGCGAAGGCGTCGTGTTCAAGAGCGTGGCGCTGGTCAAGCAATTGATGGAGCGCACCCACACGCGCACCGGCCTGCGCGTCATGGTCGATATCCTCGACCGTGTCTATGACACCGGCCGCAAAGCGGCGGACCATCTGAAGGCAACTCTCAATCTGGTGGCGGACTCGCTGTTGCCAAAGTGGAATTACATGATCTCGCCGCATGCCAGCCCGTAACTTCGGGAAGTTATTTCGCGCACATTCCTTAGCCCCTGCGGAAGCTCTTTCAGCGAGAGCAAGGATTCATATTTCAGACGGGAGAGGAGGTCGTCGATCTTTTCCGGCTGTGCCATTGCCTGCATGGCATCGCCAGCCTTTACGAACAAACCTTCGAGGAGATTGAATTCTGGATCGAGCTTCCTGACCGTGCTTTCCATCAAAAATACTGCGCGCAACAGAACGAGCAAGTGATGCGGAATGCGAATGTTTTGTCCTTTTCCTATACGTGCGATCCGCAGGAATGCCTCGCCAAAGGACCAGTCCTGGAGCGGCAGGCGCGCGTAGTCCTGGATCAGCTCTTCCAGTCCGAGCCGGAACGTGGAACGATTCAATTTCCCTTCCAGGATGCCGAGATCGAGATAGGCGTCGAGCAGCCAATCGGCATCCTGCTTCACGAATGCCTGCATCAGCGCGACCAGGCCGGCTTGTGTCGCACGATCCAGAAAGCCCGTCAGGCCAAAATCATGCAGACAGATTCGTCCGTCCGGCAGGACAAACACATTTCCGGGATGCGGATCAGCGTGAAACACGCCGACGGTGAAGAACTGGAGCATATAGGCGTCGACAAGATTCCTTGCGAGATGCGGACCGTCCTGCGCCAATGCAGGGTCGTCGATCCGCCGCCCGGTACTCATTTCTTGCACGAGTACCCAGTCCGTACTCAGCTCCTTGATGGCGCGGGGAATAAAGACGGTGGGTGATGCACGGAATACATCTGCAAATCGCGCGATATTCAGGGCTTCCTGATGAAAGGTGATTTCCTTGTGCAGATTGCGCGACAATTCTTCCACAATCTCCAAGGGGGCAAGGCGACGAACACTGGGCAACACGATCTGTACGCTCTTCACAAACCAGCCAAGTATGCGGATGTCTTCATCGATCTGGCGAGCGATTCCGGGCCGCCGAACCTTGACGATAACCTTCCTGCCATCCGTCAGGATCGCGCAGTGAACCTGGGCAATCGACCCTGCGGCCATGGGTTGCGGGTTGAACGTCGAAAAGACCTTGTCTACCGGGCAGCCAAGTGATTTTTCGATTTCTGCCTGCGCCAACTCGGTCGGAAAAGGCTCGACGCGGTCCTGGAGCTTCCGTAATGCGTCGATGTAGCTATCCGGCAGCAGCTCTCCATGAAGACTGAGGCCTT
>JAKACN010000289.1 GCA_021821365.1 Pseudomonadota bacterium
CGCCCTCGAGGTCTTCAGTGGAGATGCCATCAAGGCGGATGTTGATCGTGTCCAGCGAATTGCCGCCGGAGACACCCGGATTCGGGCGCTGCACGTCGATTCGTGCCGGTTTCTTTTCGATCGCCGCCTGCATCATCTTCCAGCGCAGGTCGGACCAAATTCGGACGCGCTCACCGTTCACGGCGGTGATCAGCTCCCCACCGCGCATTCCTGCCTGATATGCCGCCGAATGCTCCGGCACCGCGCGGACGCGCGTCGTCGGCTCGGGGATTCCGTAGCTGTACAACCCGGCGAACACGACGATGGCAAGCAGGAAGTTGGCGAGTGGCCCGGCCGCCACGATCGCGATGCGCTTTCCTACCGGTTGACGGGTAAACTCCCGTTTGAGGTCTGCGGCGGGCAGATTGCTCAAATCCTGTTCGCGCGCATCCAGCATCTTGACGTAACCGCCGAACGGCAACGCCGACAAGGCCCATTCAGTTTGATCCGGACCGATCCGCCGGGAGTAGACGATCCGGCCCATGCCCACAGAGAAACGCAGTACCTTAACGCCGCACCAGCGAGCTACCCAGTAATGGCCAAGCTCATGGACCACAACCAGCACGCCAAGCGCCACAAGGAACGCTATCACCGTCTGCAGCAGAGTCATGTTTTCGCCATCTATGAAATGAGGGATCCGGCAACCTCCCGCGCCCGACGATCCTGCTCCAGCAGAGAGTCGATATCGCCAATCTCGGAATGCGGCACGTCGTCCATTACCCGGGCGATCAGCCGATCTATTGCGCGGAAGCCAATTTTCCTGTCCAGGAATGCTTGGACAGCAACTTCATTTGCCGCGTTCAGTATAGCCGGCGCACTTCCCCCCGCCAACAATGCATCGTAGGCCAGTTTCAGGCAGGGAAACCGCTGGAAATCCGGCCGCAGGAAGGCCAGTTGACCGATCTTGGCGAGGTCTACCGGCCCCACGCCGGAGACGATGCGGTCCGGGTAGGCCAAGGCATGTGCAATGGGTGTTCGCATATCGGGATTGCCCAGTTGCGCCAGTACTGACCCGTCCACATAGGATACCATCGAGTGAATCACGCTTTGGGGATGAATCACGACTTCGATTTCGCTTGCGGCAGCGCCGAAGAGCCAATGCGCCTCGATCACTTCCAGGCCTTTGTTCATCATGGTGGCCGAGTCGACGGAAATCTTGCGGCCCATGACCCAGTTCGGATGCGCCACCGCTTCTTCTGGAGTGACATTTTCCAGCGTCTCGACAGCGCGCTTGAGGAACGGTCCGCCGGATGCGGTGAGGAGAATTTTTGCGACGCCATGCCCCGAAGGCGTACGGGCATAGGATGATGGGAGGCACTGGAAAATGGCGTTATGCTCGCTGTCGATCGGCAGCAGCGTCGCGCCGTTTGCGCTGACGGCATCCATGAAAAGGCGGCCGGACATGACCAGCGCCTCCTTGTTCGCCAGCAGGACCTTCTTGCCAGCCTTGGCGGCCGCCAGTGTCGGTGCAAGCCCCGCCGCTCCCACGATCGCCGCCATCACCGCGTCGCAGCCGGCAGCGCTCGCGACTTCGCACAAGGCCGCTTCGCCGTAGGCGACTTCCGTCGTCACGCCCTTCTCGGCAAGAAGCCGCGACAAGTCTTCCGCAGCACGCGCGGAACCAACGACCGCAACCTGCGGACGGAACCGTGCGCATTGTATCGCCAGTTCCTCAACGCGCTGATGCGCGGTAAGCGCATAGACGCGATACCGATCGGGGTGGCGGCCGACCACGTCGAGCGTGGAAACGCCAATCGAGCCCGTCGAGCCCAGAATTGTAATGTGCTGCATTCTGGCTACCTACCTAAAACCATGAATCAATCAGGACCGCGAGCGGCAAGGTCGGAATCAGCGCATCAATCCGATCAAGTATGCCTCCATGGCCCGGTAACAGGTTGCTACTGTCTTTCATACCGGCGCGACGCTTGAGCTGCGACTCGAAAAGATCGCCGACAACGCTGGCGGCGACCATGATCGTCATGACAAGGAGCAGCCCCGGCCATCCCGCCCTCGCGAAGACATGTGCGGCAAATGTGTCGGCCATTGCCGGCAGCACCGCGGATATACCCGTCAGAAGCAGCACCGCGATCCAGCCACCAATCGCGCCCTCCCACGATTTTCCAGGCGAGATGGATGGCGCCAGCTTGTGCTTGCCGAATGCTTTTCCGGAAAAATACGCTCCGATGTCGGCAACCCAGACAATCGCCATCACGGAGAGCAGATACAGCGGCGAGTGTCCGTACAGGACAACAATCGCCAGGAAGCAACCGAGAATGGCAATGCCGTAAATCCCGTTGAGCAGGCGATTCCCGAAGCCATCCAATGGCGGCAAGCCGAGCCTCAGGGCCGGCGCCAGTCGAATTGCCCAGATGGCAGCGCACAAGGCGAACAACAGCTTCGCCGAACTGGATACACCCTGGAAGACAAGAAGGATAAATGCCACAGTCCACACCACAGCACCGAACAATGGCTGGCGGTACTGGAACAGTCTGAAGCTTTCCCATGCGGCAGCACCAAAGAACAATGCGGCCACCGCGATGAAAAATGGATAGGATTGTGAATAAACGACCGAAAGCAAGACAGCAAGCAAAACCAACGCCGTGATGACACGCGTTTTCAGCATTACGATGCCTTTTTCTGTTCGATCAGTTGCTCGCTGGTGCGACCGAAGCGACGTTCGCGCTGCTGGTACGATTCAATTGCGCGATCCAGTTCCGCTGCGTCGAAGTCGGGCCAATAGGTTTCGGTGAAGTAGAGTTCAGTATACGCAAGTTGCCACAGCAGGAAATTCGAAATGCGCTCTTCACCACCGGTGCGGATGAACAGGTCCGGCTCGGGCGCATAGGCCATCGACAGATATGGAACCAATTGTTCTTCCGAAAAATCGCTTGCACCCGGATTCGCAGCGATCATCTTGTTCACCGCCTGCATGATGTCCCAGCGTCCGCCGTAATTTGCACATACCGTTACCGTCAGGCGACGATTATCTGCGGTCCTGCGCTGCGCATCCACGATCAGTTTTTGCAGCTTGATATCGAAACGACTCAGGTCGCCCACCACCTTCAGCCGGATGCCGTTGGCATGCATTTTCGAGACTTCACGCTCCAGCGCCGTGACAAACAAGCGCATCAGGAGCGAGACTTCGTCCGCGGGCCGGCGCCAGTTCTCCGAGCTGAATGCAAACAAGGTCAAGTATTCGATACCGCGCGCGACACATGCTTCCACGATGGTCCGCACGGATTCAACGCCCTTTCCGTGACCTGCCACGCGAGGCATGAAGCGCTTGGTCGCCCACCGGCCGTTACCATCCATGATGATGGCGACATGTCGAGGGACGGACGAGACATTGGGTATCGTCAGGGTTGAACTCAAATGCTTCATGAGGTGGTAGAGCCTGAAAGAGGGTTATCTTGATGTGCTTTTCCGGCAGTGCCCCGGAAAGCATACCCTATGGTGCAAAAACTTACGCCGGAGCATGAAAGCTCCGGCTGTATTGCCTGCTGCGGCTAACGCTGGATGATTCATCCCCACCGCGCTGCCGGGACCAGGTAAACGCGGTCGATGCCCAGATGCCGTTAAAAATAGCGCGATCAAACAGTCAGAAGCTCTTTTTCTTTTTCGGAAATCAGCTTGTCCACCTCCGCGACATACTTGTCGGTCAGTTTCTGGACATCCTCCTGTGCGCGACGCTCATCGTCTTCCGAGCATTCCTTGTCCTTCAGCATCTTTTTCAAAGCTTCATTCGCATCGCGGCGAATGTTGCGAATGGCGACCTTGGAATCTTCGCCCTCGCCCTTCACCACCTTGACGATTTCCTTGCGTCGTTCTTCCGTCAGCGGCGGAGTTGGCACGCGGATCAGATCGCCTTGCGTGGAAGGATTCAAGCCGAGGTCCGACTCGCGAATCGCCTTGTCGATGACGGCCACCATCTTCTTTTCCCACGGCTGGACGCCAATGGTGCGGGCATCGATCAAAGTAACGTTTGCGACCTGATTGATATGCGTCGGTGTGCCATAGTAATCAACCAGAACATGATCGAGGATTCCGGTATGCGCCCGGCCGGTGCGGACCTTTGCGAGGTCGGCCTTGAGGGTCTCGATCGATTTATGCATCTTTTGTTCGGCGTTTTTCTTGACTTCTGCGACTGCCATACTGCTCTCCTCTAATGCTACGAGTTATACGTGTACCAGTGTACCTTCGTCCTCGCCCATGATCACGTTCTTCAGGGCGCCCGGTTTGACGATGGAAAACACCTTGATAGGCAACTTCTGGTCGCGGCAAAGCGCAAAGGCTGTCGCATCCATGACCTGGAGATGCTTGGAAATGGCTTCATCAAACGTGATGGTCGAATAACGTGTCGCGTTGCGGTCCTTGTTCGGATCCGCACTATACACGCCATCGACTTTTGTCGCTTTCAGTACGATCTCGGCGCCGATCTCCGACCCGCGCAAGGCGGCTGCCGTGTCAGTCGTAAAGAACGGATTGCCCGTACCGGCTGCAAAAATTACCACCTTGCCTTCTTCGAGGTACTGCAACGCCTTCGGCCGCACATAGGGTTCGACAACCTGTTCAATGCTGATTGCCGACATCACACGGGCCGTAATGCCAACCTGGCGCATGGCATCAGCCAATGCGAGGGAATTCATCACGGTTGCCAGCATGCCCATGTAATCTGCCGTTGCACGGTCCATGCCTTGAGCACCCGGAGCCACACCACGGAAAATATTGCCGCCGCCGATCACGATTGCCAATTCCACACCCAGCTTCGATACTTCAGCGACGTCCGCCACCATCCGTTCGATGGTCGCTCGATTGATGCCATAGGCATCGTCGCCCATCAACGCTTCACCCGAGAGTTTCAGGAGGATGCGTTTATAAGCGGGTTTTGTCATGGGCTAGACTCCTAATCAGTGTCCGATTCAAGATCGTCATCGGTTGTTGCCCGTTTTCATCATCAGTTAGCCGTCCCGAGGCTAAAGATTAGATGAAATCCGGTATTTCGGGCACGCTCTCCCACTGATAAAACGTAAAATAATGTTTCTTATTGAGAATATATGAACTTTCAATAAGGCAACATTCTGTTTTACGCTCCGGCATGCGAAAGCGTCGCCTTCAGGCAGTTTTGAACCACCTAGAAAAACGGGCCTTTCGGCCCGCTTTTTTGCTTATGCCTGTTTGGCTGCGGCAACCTGCGCGGCAACCTCTGCAGCAAAGTCATCCTGCCTCTTCTCGATGCCTTCACCAACCACATACAGCGTGAACGCTTTAACCGCCATATTCGCTGACTTCAGCATCTGTTCGACAGTCTGTTTGTCATTCTTGACAAACGGCTGATTGAGAAGCGACACCTCCTTCAGGTACTTCTGCACAGAGCCTTCAACCATCTTCGCGACGATGTCGGCCGGCTTGCCGGATTCCGCTGCCTTTTGCGTGGCGATCGAACGCTCTTTTTCGATCAGGTCGGACGGCACGTCATTGCTCGACAAGGCAACCGGCTTCATTGCAGCGATGTGCATCGCAACGTCCTTGCCGACCTGCTCGTCCGCACCTTCGTACTCGACCAGCACGCCAATGCGGGTACCGTGCAGGTAGGAAGTCTGCTTGACCGGGCTGTCGTAGCGCACGAAGCGCCGGATCGCGATGTTTTCACCGATCTTGCCGATCAAATCCTTGCGCACCTGTTCGACGGTCGAACCTTGCAGCGGCAGGGCCGACAATGCCGCCAGATCGGCCGGGTTCTGCTTGACCACCAGTTCGGCCACGGTCTTGCCGAACGCGAGAAAATCGTCGTTCTTGGCGACGAAGTCGGTTTCGCAGTTCAACTCGACCAAAGCGCCCAGACTGC
>JAKACN010000041.1 GCA_021821365.1 Pseudomonadota bacterium
CGCCGCACATCTTCCTCCCGACATCCAGCACAAGGTCCTCAACGGCCTGATCCTGCACTCGGAAGACTACATCCGCTGGCAGAAGATCCTGCATGCCAAGGGCTGGGGCGGCACCGGATGGAAAAAGGAATTCGGCGGTCCCGGCTGGACCACCACCCAGCAATACATCTTCGAGGAAGAACTGGCTGCCGCCGGCGCGCCGCGCATGGTGCCGTTCGGCCTGAAGATGGTGGCGCCGGTCATCATGCAGTACGGCTCGCCCGCGCAGCAGGAACGCTTCCTGCCGAAGATCCTGTCGGCCGACGAATGGTGGTGCCAGGGCTATTCCGAACCCGGCTCCGGCTCCGACCTCGCCTCGGTCAAGATGCGTGCAATCAGAGGCAAAGACAGTGAAGGCGACTACTACATCTGCAACGGCCAGAAAACCTGGACCACGCTCGGCCAGTACGCCGACTGGATTTTCTGCCTGGTGCGCACCGACCCGGAAGCCAAGGCGCAACGCGGCATTTCCTTCCTGCTGATCGACATGAAGACGCCCGGCATCACCGTGCGTCCGATCATCACCATGGACGGCGCGCATGAAGTCAACGAAGTCTGGTTCGAGGATGTGCGCGTGCCGGTCGAGAACCGCGTCGGCGAAGAGAATGCCGGCTGGACCTACGCCAAATTCCTGCTCGGCCACGAGCGCACCAACATCGCCGGCATCGGCATCGCCAAGCGCGAACTGGCGCGCCTGAAGCGCCTCGCCTCGCTCGAAACGAAGAACGGCAAGCCGCTGATCAAGGACCCGCTGTTCGCCGCACGCGTCGCGCAAGTCGAGATCGACCTCACCGCGCTCGAGATCACGAACCTGCGCGTGCTGTCGGCGGAAGCCGAGCGCCGAGCGCCCGGTCCCGAAGCCTCGATCCTGAAGATCAAGGGCACCGAGATCCAGCAGGCCATCACCGAACTGCTCGTACAGGCGGTCGGACCCTACGGCTTGCAACTGCGCCGCGAGGCGATGGCGGCCGGCTACCAGGGGGATGACGTCGGCCCGTTCTACGCGGTGCCGCTGGCGGCGAACTACCTGAACATGCGCAAGCTGTCGATCTACGGCGGCTCGAATGAAATTCAAAAGAACATCATCTCGCAGATGATCCTCGGACTGTAGGAGCAAACGATGGACTTCACCTTCACCGAAGAACAGCAGATGCTGCTCGATACCACCCGCCGCTTCGTCGCGAAGGATTACGGTTTCGAAGCAAGGCAGAAAATCAAGGCGAACGCACCCGAGGGATTCAGCCGCGAGACCTGGCAGGGCCTGGCCGACATCGGGCTGCTGTCGCTGAACGTTCCGGAAAGCGACGGCGGCCTCGGCGGCAGCGCGGTCGACACCATGCTGGTCATGAACGCGGTCGGCGAAGGCTTGCTGCTGGAGCCTTACCTCGCCAGTGCCGTCCTTGCGACCAAGACGCTCGCCCTGCTCGGCACCGAAGCGCAGCGCGCCGAACTGCTCCCCGCACTCGGCGCCGGCGAAAAGATTGCCGCACTCGCGCATGACGAACACGCCAGCCGTTTCGACCGCATGGCGATCGACACGCGTGCCTGGCAGGTCGGCGACGGCTACGTGCTCACTGGTCACAAGAGCGTCGTCCCGCACGGCGCATCCGCCGATATCCTGCTGGTTACGGCGCGTATCGCAAAGACCGGCGAATCCGGACCGCTCGCGGTCTTCATGGTGCCGAGCAACACGGTCGGCCTGCGTCAGGTTGCCTACAAGACGGTCGATGCTGTGCCCACCGCCGAAATCTGGCTCAACCAGACCTACGTGCCCGCAACCGCGCTGCTCAATGCCGGCGATGCGGAAGCGGCGCTTGCCCAGATTCTCTACTTCGGCCTCGCCGCCGTCTGCGCCGAAGCCGTTGGCGCGCTCGACAAGCTGCTCGCCGCCACCGTCGAATACGCGCGCAACCGCAAGCAGTTCGGGCAGCCGATCGGCAAGTTCCAGGCATTGCAGCACCGCATGGCGGATATGGTCCTGCACATCGAACAGGCCCGCTCCATGAGCTACCTCGCCGCCGTGCGCTGCAATGATCCCGATCCAGCCGTGCGCAACCGCGCCCTGGACGCCGCCAAGGTCGTCATCGGCCAGGCCTGCCGCTTCGTCGGCCAGCAAGCCGTGCAACTGCACGGCGGCATGGGCGTCACCGACGAGCTGGACGTCAGCCATTACTTCAAGCGACTGATGGCCATCGAACTCCAGTTCGGCAGCACCGACCAGCATCTGGAAGCGTACGCACAGCAGCTTTGACGAAGCTGTAACACCTCCGCGGCCCCAGCGCGGCAAGACACTATCAAGTTGCGTGTAGAGGACGAGGTGTTTTCCGCTGTGACCTGCCGAAAAATTCACCGACCAAGCGGATAAAGAAGCGAAATCTGTCTGAGCTCCGAGCTGGCGAGGGCGAGTTATTTCGCTTCCCGCTTGGCCGGTGAATTTTTCGGGAACCCCGCAGGGGCAGCTCACTGCGGTCGCCTTTCTTTGCTTACTTTCATTGGCGAAGCAAAGAAAGTAAGTGGCCCGCCGGAGCCAATCCCGGCAAGTCTCCACGAAGCGCCCAAAGCGTCACATCACCGAAGAAAGCCAAGCAACTGGCGTCCGACAATAATCACCATCCCCGTCGGCTCGCGCAACATCAGGCGCCCTTTCATCATCGCCCTCGTTGACAACGTTTTAACTCCAACGGTCACGATGCCTCCCACTCGGTGCCGAAAAATCCTCCGCACTGGACAATAATCGCACGCCCGTGCTAAAAGACATCATGCCATTTCAATAAAAGCCGAGACAAGGATTCCCCATGGCCATCACACGCCTTCTGATCGCCAACCGCGGCGAAATCGCCATCCGCATCGCGCGCGCCGCCGCCGAGCTCGGCATCGCGACCGTCTCCGTCCATTCCGAAGACGATGCCTCGTCGCTGCACGTGCGGCGCACCGACGAAAGCCGCGCGCTGCGAGGTACCGGCGCTGCCGCCTATCTCGACATCGAACAGATGGTGGCGCTGGCGAAGGCCGCCCGCTGCGACGCGGTGCACCCGGGCTACGGGTTCCTCAGCGAGAATGCGCAATTCGCGCGCCGCTGCGCCGAGGCAGGCATCCTGTTCGTCGGCCCCGTGCCGGAAGTGCTGCAACTGTTCGGCGACAAGGCACAGGCGCGCGCGCTGGCCCAGCAACTGGACGTGCCGGTGGTGCGCGGCGCGGATCGGCCGGTGACGCTGGACGAGGCACAAGCCTTCTTCGCGTCGCTCGGCACGGACGGCGCGATGGTGATCAAGGCGATTGCAGGCGGTGGCGGGCGCGGCATGCGCATCGTGCGTCATGCCGGAGACATTGCAGAGGCCTATGCGCGCTGCCGTTCCGAAGCACAGGCGGCGTTCGGCTGCGCCGATGTGTATGTCGAACAGCTCGTGACGCGCGCGCGTCATATCGAAGTGCAAATCATCGGGGACGGCAGCGGCCAGGTCAGCCACGCCTGGGAGCGCGAATGCACGCTGCAGCGGCGCAACCAGAAGCTGGTGGAAATCGCGCCCAGTCCGACGCTGGCGCCTGCGCTGCGCGCCCGCATCATCGATGCCGCCGTGCGCTTGGCGCAAGCAGTTCAGTACGGCGGGCTCGGCACCTTCGAATTCCTGGTCGATGCGAACGACCACAGCCCCGACGCGCATTTCTATTTCATGGAGGCCAATCCGCGCCTGCAGGTCGAGCACACCGTCACCGAGGAGGTGACGGGCATCGACCTGGTGAAGGCGCAATTGCGGCTGGCCGGCGGCCACACGCTGCAGCAGATCGGCCTGACGCAGCATGAAATCCCGATGCCGCGCGGCTTCGCGCTGCAGGCGCGGATCAACATGGAGACCATGGACGCGCAGGGCAACACCTTCCCCTCGGGCGGCACGCTGCGCGCTTTCGAGCCGCCGTCCGGCCCGGGCATTCGCGTCGACAGTTGCGGCTATGGCGGTTACACGCCGAGCCCGCGCTTCGACTCGCTGCTGGCCAAGCTGATCGCATCGACCACGTCCGGCCGCTATCCGGACGTGGTCGCGCGCGCCTACCGCGCGTTGTGCGAATTCCGCATCGAAGGCGTAGAAACCAATATCGGTTTCCTGCAAAACCTGCTGACCCGTCCCGACGTGATCGCCAACCGCGTTTACACGCGCTTCGTGGAGGACCACATTGCCGCGCTGATCGAACCCATCGGCGGTGCGCACCAGAAGCTTTATGCGGTCGCGCCCGGAACAACGGACGAGGACGAGACGGGCATCGCCGCCGCGCCCGACGACACCGTGGCGATCGTCGCGCCGATGCCCGGTTCCATCGTGTCGATCGAGGTGAGCGAGGGCGACATCGTGCATGCGGGCCGGCAGATCGTCATCATCGAGGCGATGAAGATGGAACACATCGTCTGCGCCGACACCAGCGGCTATGTGCGCAAGGTGAACGTCGGCATCGGCGACGTCCTGCCGCACGGCCATCCGCTGGTGTATGTGGAGCCGGCGGAAATCGACGCGCAGCATGCCGGCGACATGCGGGAAGTCGACCTCGACGCGATCCGTCCGGACCTGGCGGAAGTGCGGCAGCGCCATGCAATCGGACTGGATGAAATGCGCCCGGATGCCGTGGCGCGCAGGCGCAAGACTGGCCAGCGCACTGCCCGCGAAAACGTCAACGACCTGTGCGACGCCGACAGCTTCATCGAATACGGCGCACTCGCCATCGCCGCGCAGCGCCGCCGCCGGCCGCTCGACGAGCTGATCCGCATCAGCCCGGCCGACGGCCTGGTGGCCGGCATCGGCAGTGTCAATGGTGCGCTGTTCGATGAGGACAAGGCGCGCTGCATGGTGATGTCCTACGACTACACCGTGTTTGCCGGCACGCAGGGCATGATGAACCACAAGAAGACCGACCGCACGTTCCAGCTCGCCGAGCAGTGGCGGCTCCCGGTCGTGCTGTTCGCGGAGGGTGGCGGCGGACGCCCGGGCGACACGGATGCGCTGGTGGTGGCCGGACTGGACGTGATGTCCTTCATCAGCTTCGCCCGCCTGAGCGGACTGGTGCCGCGCGTGGGCATTGTCTCCGGGCGTTGCTTCGCGGGCAACGCGGCCTTTCTCGGCTGCTGCGACGTCATTATCGCAACGGAGAATGCCACCATCGGCATGGGCGGCCCGGCGATGATCGAGGGCGGCGGGCTGGGCGTGTTCGAACCGGAACAGGTTGGCCCGGTCGGCATGCAGGCGCCGAACGGCGTGATCGATATCGTGACGAGGGATGAGGAAGAAGCGGTGCGCGTCACCAAGCAATACCTGTCCTACTTCCAGGGGCCGGTCGATTTCTGGGAGTGCGCGGACCAGCGCAGGCTGCGCCAGCTGATTCCGGAAAACCGCTTGCGCGTGTATGAGATCCGCGAGGTGATCGAGACGCTGGCCGACACCGATTCGGTGCTGGAGCTGCGCCGCCAGTTCGGACGCGGCATCGTCACCGCGCTGATCCGCATCGAAGGCCGCCCCTTCGGACTGATCGCCAACAACCCGCAGCATCTCGGCGGCGCGATCGACGCCGATGCCGCGGACAAGGCAGCGCGCTTCATGCAGTTGTGCGATGCCTTCGATCTGCCGATCGTCTCGCTGTGCGACACGCCGGGTTTCATGGTCGGCCCCGATGCGGAGAAGACGGCGATGGTGCGCCATGTCTCGCGCATGTTCGTGACGGCGGGCAGCATCAGCGTCCCCTTCTTCGCCATCGTCCTGCGCAAGGGCTACGGGCTCGGCGCGCAGGCCATGGCAGGCGGCAGCTTCCATGCGCCCTTTTTTACCGTCTCCTGGCCGAGCGGCGAATTCGGTGCGATGGGCCTGGAAGGCGCGGTGCGGCTCGGCTATCGCAAGGAACTGGAAGCCATTGCCGATCCGGCGGAGCGCCAGGAGCTGTTCGAGAAAATGGTGGCCGAGTCCTATGAGCGCGGCAAGGCGATCAGCATGGCATCCTATCTGGAGATCGATGACGTGATCGACCCGGAACAATCGCGCCACCGGATTCTGCGCGGCTTGCGTTCCGCGCCGCCGGCGACGCCGCGCACCGGAAAGAAACGTCCTTGCGTGGATACGTGGTAACAATGCGCAAAGAAACACTGCGAGGCGGCGGGCGACGCGCGAACGGCATGGACATCGCGCGGTCATATACCTTGTCGCGGCACATCTTTTCAGGGGCGCTCCCCTGCGGTATTCGGGCAACACACAACGCCGTCGGCACCATGCCCTTCCCTTTTACGGACGATGCTGAACCGGCCCACAGACAACAGCGCCGACACGCGGCGGCATTCCCGTCTTGCTGTCGCCCTGGTCCTGGTATTGCTTCTGGCCAGCGTGCTGACCGCATTTGCCATCTTCCGCCGCCTGGAAGACGGCGAAGAGCGCCAGGCGGAGGAATCGCTCAACCATATCGCTGACGTCCAGGCGGCCTCTGTCTCTTCATGGCTGCTGGAACGCCTGGGCGACGCGGCCGTGTTCGGTGGCGGATCCTTCCTCGGCGAAACAATCAATAACTGGATCGAGCGCGGACAGCCGGACGACCAGGTCAAGCGTGCCGTGCAAAAACAATTGCACGCCATCAAGGGCACTTACAGCTATGTGGACGTGTCCATCCTCGATGCGCGCGGAAACGTCCATATCTCGACCGAACAGCGTGCCGTGCCGCTCGACCCGATTTCCCGGGAGACAATCGACAGGGCCGTGGCAACCATGAGTACGCAGGTGTCCAGCATCCGTCCGATCGGCGCCCCGTGGTATTCGCCCGGCGTGGTCGATATTGCCACGCCGCTCCTGAATATCCACGCGCATGGCACGGCCGTAGGGTCCATCCTGCTGTTGCGCTCCGATGCGGGCATGCATTTCGGTACCCTGGTCAGCGCGACCTCGCTGTGGAATGCGCCAACCGAAACGCTGCTCGTCGAGGTTCGGGGCGGCCGGGTGGTGACCGTCCTGAATGCCGGCGCTTCGCGATTCAACTATCTCGATCCGCTTCCGATCACGCCGGCACAGCTTGCCGCTGCGGCGCGCGCGGATGCAACCCGCACGCTCCCGATCGATACGCCGACAGGAACCCTGCTGATGGTGGCCCGCCCGGTCGCGGGCGCACCCTGGCATCTGGTGGCCCTGATCGACCGCAACGCCGCGCACGCGAACGCCAGCAATTTCGCATGGATCGCGGCTGGCGCCGGCTTCGGCATTCTGGCGATTTTCGGGCTTGCCGTGCTGCTGTGGTGGAAGCAGCAGGAGAGCGCGCTGCGCCTGCGCGCCCTGCAGGCCACGACGGAAAGGAACATGCTGCAGCGGCGTTATGATTACCTGTCGCGCTACGCGAACGACATGATCATCCTGGCCGACGCCGACAACCGCACGCTCGAAGTGAACGACAAGACCTTGCAGACGCTCGGCCGGCCGCGCGCCGAGCTGATCGGTCTTCCTCTCACGGAATTGTTCCTGCCGTCCTGCGACGCCGCACTTGAACAGGCGTTCGTGAAATTGCGCGAATCGGGTGTCGCCGTCTTCGAAGTCGCTCAGCGGCGCGCCGATGGCATCGTCGTGCCGGTGGAAGCCAGCGCCCGCATCATCGAGTACGAGGGACAGCGCATCGTCCAGCTCATCTGCCGCGACATCACCGAGCGCATGCAGTCGGAAGCGGCGCTGCGCGAGAGCGAGGACAAGCTCAATGGCATCCTGACGTCGATACTCGATGTCGTCTGGTCGTTTTCCGCCGACCTGCGCAGGCTCATCTATATCAACCAGTCCGCGGAAAGCCAATACGGCTACCCGCCTTCCGCCTTTCTGGCGCGACCGGAACGCTGGTTCGAGGCCATCGTTCCCGACGACCGCCAACATGTCAGGGGCAGGCTGGATGAGCTGCGCGCCGACCATGCCGTGTGCGACTGCGAATTCCGCATCATGCACCGCGACGGCAGCATCCGCTGGCTGCATTGCCGCGGCCGGCTGGTGCTCGACGCGCAAGGGAATCCGGCGCGCATCGACGGGGTGAGCACCGACATCACCCAGCGCAAGAGTGCCGAACAGCAGGTGCAGATGCTCGCCTACTACGACAACGTCACCGCGCTGCCTAACCGGAGGCTGCTGCAGGACCGCCTCGAGCAGGCAATGCATATGGCCACGCGCAGCAACAACAAGGTCGCATTGCTGTTCATGGATCTCGACAACTTCAAGAACATCAACGACTCGCTTGGCCATCAGATCGGCGACATGTTGCTGCGCGAAATCGGCAGGCGGCTGCAGCAATGCGTGCGGGAAGAAGACACCGTGGCGCGCATCGGCGGCGACGAGTTCCTGGTTGTGCTTCCCGACATCGACCGCGGCATGCAGGCCGTGCCGGTGGCGGAAAAGATCCTGGCCGCGACGGCCCGTCCTTTCATGCTGCACGAACACCAGATTCATACCACCATCAGCATCGGCATCAGCGTCTATCCGGAGGACGGCAAGGATCCGCATGAACTGATCCGGCATGCCGATGCCGCGCTGTACCAGGCCAAGGGCCATGGGCGTGACAACTACCAGTTCTTCACCGAGGAACTGAACCGGCAGATCACGCGCAGTTCCGGCATCGAGCGCGACCTGCGCCGCGCCATCGAGACCGGCGAATTGAACTTGTGGTATCAGCCGCAGGTCGATGCGCGCGAAGGCCGGCTGGTCGGCGCCGAGGCATTATTGCGATGGCGCCGCGAGGGGCGGCAATGCCTGTCGCCGGCCGAATTCATCCCGGTGGCGGAAGAGCGCGGCCTGATCGGCAGAATCGGCGAATGGGTGCTGCGCGAAGCGTGCGCGCAGTGCCGCCGCTGGCAGCTCGAAGGACTGCATCCCGTTCCCATTGCCGTGAACGTGTCGCCGATCCAGTTCCAGCAGAAAGGTTTCGCGGACCTGGTGACCGGCATCCTGGAGGAAACACGGCTGGATGCGACCTACCTCGAACTGGAAATCACCGAAAGCGCGATCATGCGCCGTTCTACCCAGGTCGCGGAGCTGGCGATGCGCCTGCGCGATATCGGCGTACGGATCAGCATCGATGATTTCGGTACCGGCTACTCCAGCCTGAGCTACCTCAAGCAGATACCCATCGACAAGATCAAGATCGACAGTTCTTTCATTGCCGACATGATGAAAGATGACGACGACGATGCCATCACTTATGCGATCGTCAACCTTGCGCACAGCCTGAACCTGCGCGTGATCGCCGAGGGCGTCGAATCGCGCGCGCAGATCGACCGCCTGCGTCTCTTCGGCTGCGACGAGGTGCAGGGCCACTACTACAGCTCGGCGGTGTCCGCCGAAACGTTCGAACGCTTCCTCGCCAGGCAGCGGGTGTTTGCCGAAGCAGCCGAAATCCGGGAATAGCGAGGAGAATTGCCAGGCGAGACCGGGCTACAATACCGCGCATGAAGACGCAACACAGGAAACTGCCGCGCAGCTTCTATGCGCGCGGATCGTCGAGGTGGAAGCCTACATCGGCGCGCATGACCTCGCATCGCATTCCTCCAGGGGCATCACGCCCCGCACCGCGACCATGTACGGTCCACCCGGCTTCGCCTACGTCTATCTGATCTACGGCATGCATCATTGCATGAACGTGGTGACCGAGCAGGAAGGCCATGGGGCGGCGGTATTGCTGCGTGCCGTGGAGCCGCTGGCGCATGTCGATGGCAATACGCGCGGCCCCGGCCTGCTGTGCCGCGCGATGGCGATCGACAAGCGCCTGAATGGACACGACCTGCTGAGCGACGATTTCTTCATCGCGGAGGCGGACAAGCCTGAAGAGTTTTCCATCGTGACGAGCCCGCGCATCGGCGTCGCCTATGCCGGCGACTGGGCGGAAGCGCAGCTGCGCTTTCACATCGACGGCAATCCTTTCATCTCGCGCAAGTAGCGCGCTCGGACAAGACTGCAGGGAGAAGTCGCGGCGCACAAACTCCTGTCCACGAAAGGAACGGAAATACCCTTGAATTTCGTATCTTTTGTGCCTTTTGTGGACATCCATCGTTTCCTGTCGCAGAAAAAGAAAATCTTGTCCACAAAAGACACAAAATTCACAAAAGAGATAGCGATGCGTGCCGCATTTCTCGCGCTACCGGTCAATGCATGCAGTTGATTACGTGATCGCTCCACTCGAAGGCGGCCAGCTGGATCATGTACAGGTCGTTGCAGGTGAGGTTCAGTTCGCGCGTTGCCTGCAGCAGTTGCGCGCCGGCCTTGTCTTTCCATTCGGTCTGTTCGGCCACCGCGAGCAGCTTGCCGAAATATCCCTGCCTGTGCAGCAGCGCGTCGCTCACCTCCTCCACCACCGGAATCTGCTGCAGAATTTCTTCCATCGGCATCGAGAACAGCGTGTCCATGAGGGACATGATGCCGACGGTGAAACCGGTATCGGCGATGCTCCGGTTGCCCGGCCTGAGTTTTTGCGCGATCAGTTCGATCAGCCGGCCGCGCGTCGTGGCCTGCGCCATCAGCGGCAGCACGCTGCGGCCGTGCAGGCCGGGCTCGGCATACAGCATGATCTGCAACCAGCGCTGCAGTTGGTCGCGGCCGAGCGCCATCAATGCCTGGCGCAGCGAATCGATGCGGTGCGCGCTGATGGCCGGCGTGTTGACCAGGCGCAGCAGGTTCAGGCCAAGCGTCACATGGCTCTTGATGCTGTGCTCGATTTCGGCATTGTCCGCATCCGAGGCGATCAGCGCCATCAGTTCCGTGATGGCCTGGTGCGAGGGCGAAATCTTCTTGCCCTTGAGGATTTCCGGCTGCAGGAAATAATAGCCCTGGAAGTAGTCGAAACCGAGGGCATGACACATGCGGAACTGTTCGATGGTCTCCACCCGCTCCGCCAGCAGGCGTTTGCCCTGTCCGCGGAATACGTCACACAGGCGTCCAAGCGCGGCAGCATCGCGCCCGGTGATATCGATGCGCACACCCTCGGCCATCGGCAACAGCTGACGCACATCCTCGCCGTCATCCGTGATCACCAGCGCGAAACGGAAACCCGCGCCGGTCAGCGCCATCATGCGCTCGATTATCTGCGGCGAAGGATGGGGCGTGGCGACGATTTCCAGCACCACGTTCTGCGGCGGAAGAAACTGGAAGATATCGCTCATCAACGCATCGTTGTCGATGAACAGGATGCCGGTCAGCTCGCCGATCACCCGCTCCAGGCCATGCTTGTAGACGTCCGACAGCACCGAGGCCGAGGCCGGCTGCTCGGCCGGCGCGGCGACGGGAGCATCGTCGAACAGGTTGCAGAAGAGGAGTTCGTGGGCGTAAAGATCCTGCTGGCGGTCGACGACGGGGCGTCGGGCCATGAAGAACTCGGAGGCGAGCAGTATCCTGTGCGCGCTGTTGAATGTGACGCTGATACTCATGACGTGCCTTCCCTGCCCTGCGGCGCGCGTTCCCGCCGCGCCGCGCTACGACTCATGACGCACCTTGCACCTTCACGATAGATCAGAACTTTCCCAAATGCAACTATCTGCAGCAATGGTTTTTCTGTCCACGGTCCGAAGATGTCTCATCCTTGATATCGGTCATGCAGCGGCTGACTTGAGGCAAGCCGCCTTGTGCACCGCAACAAATACTTACCAGCGATCCATCCGGTCGCTCCAGCTCGTCATGTCGCGCAGGTAAAAGCGATAGGCGTCGTCCTGCCTGTCCTTTGGCAGGCGGGCGAGGTCGAAAATGAACAGCGCCCGCCCCACGCCCCGCCTGCGGAAACCGTGATTGCGCTTGGGCAGGATTGCATCGCGCCACGCGCCAAGGTTGATGTAGGTGGCGTTGCGCTTCTCAACCGGCCGGGGAAACTGCAAGTCCGCCTCCAGCGCGACATGCGTATGTCCTTCCACATGCAGGCGCAAACCGAGCGCGCGATAGTCGGCGCGGAAGGCCGGCAGGGCGAGCAACATGCGGGTGGCGATCGTCGATTCCGGCTCCTGTGCGCATGCCATGCGGCGCATCAGGAAAATGTTCAGCCTGTAGCATTTGACGCGGCTGAGCGCGAACAGCAGGCACAGCCCGAACCAGGTCTTGCCCCGCGCGCTTTGCCATGTCGCGCGATGCCCGATCCATTCGGCCAGGCTCTCGCGGAAGCAGCGCAGCACCATGTCGTGCAAGCCCCTCGCCCCGGGTTCCGCGCGCGCCATCCGACGCGATTCCGACAGCAGGCGCACCACCGCCGCCACCGAGGGCCGGTACAAGTCCATTTCATCGAGCAGGCAGCGGATGCGATCCGCTCCCGGCATGCTTTCGTCGAGCCTGCGCGTCACGCTCCAGATGAAGCGCGACAGCATGCCGGCGGCCACCGTGTCGCCGAAGCAGGGATCGCTGAATGCCTTGAATTGTTCCTCGCGCCATGCTTGCGGTGTCCAGCCATGCGAAGGCCGCCAGCGCGGCGTGGCCCGGCAATTGTCCTTGTCGCGCCACTGGCCATGCGTCGCCAGCAGGCGCAGCCCGCTGTCGGCGAAGTAGAAAGGCAGGGCCGGATACCGTTCCTCGGCCTTCGTGCCGAGCTGACGCGCCACCCAGGCGCGATACCGGTCCGGGATCATGTCCGCGGTGAGGCCGAGGCATTCCTCGTACAGCATGCGGCGCGCGGCGGGCACGACCTGCAATTCCTTGTCGTGGTTGCCGACGATAGGCACGATGCTGACGGCAATACCCTTCTCGCGCAGCGCAGCGACGCTGGCGCGCATCCAGTGGAAGAAGCCGGAATACGGTTGCCGGCTACCCTCTTCCCGGTCGCGCGCATGGATGGTCACGATGTCGCGCATGATCGCCATCACCAGTTCCTCGAAACGGGGATGATCGCGGTTCCATGGATAGACGCCGGCCTCGGCCCATTTGCTGCTGCGGATCAGGTCGATCACGTCGCCGTTGAGGATCAGCAGCAATTCGTCGATGCGCTGGTCCGTCGGCGTCTGCATGGTGTCGCCGGGATTGCACACGGCGAACTCCATCTGCTCGAAGAACATCTTCCAGTCGGTTTCCGATGCGGTCTGGTTGCCCACCGTGCAGTCGGTGCAATGGATGTCGCTGATCAGCACGCACAGGCGGTTCTTCTTCGCGTCGCTGGCCGGCCACAGGGTCAGCCCCGGCGGCAATGTTTCTTCTGTCATCGCTTTGCTCATTTCAGGCAGATTCGAAAGGGTTTTCTGATGCGATTTCCGTCCGCTCCCTTCCCTTCAAGGCTGAGGCGTGCCCACATCGTCATGAATCATGTTTGTGCTCTCGCCAGGAACGCCAGGGAATCAACGAACCTCTTCCCGTTGATGGGCGATGCGAGCGATTCCGTCGCGTCCCGATCGCCTCTTCCGTCAGTCGCCCCCTTCCCTTGGCGTTCCTGGTGTCTTGGCGAGAGAAAAAATATGAACGCTCTCCGCGCAATAAAGCCATGGCGTCAAGACGCATGCGCATGCTCACGCAGGAACTCGACGATATGCGGGAAGATGTCGACCGCCGCGTTCTTCCCCATGAACGGGTCCTGGTGGCCGTAGCCGGCGAACACATGCAGCTTGTGCCGTCCCGGCGCCACCTTCTCCAGCCGTTCGTGGCAGCGAATGTTGGAATCGGCGAAGACGCGGTTGTCCTGACCCTGCATCAAGAAGATCGGCGTCTTGATATCCGCGGCGTTCATCATGTAATCGTCCGGCAGCGCGGCGTAGCGCGGATTGCCCGGCTCGAACTTGACCGCCGTGTTCCCGCTCTTCACCATCCTGAACACATGACGGTAGTAATGCACGGACGTCCCGCCGAACAGGTCGCCCAGCCGCTCATGCGTCTCGGGCGAGACGTTGGCGTGGTTGTACACCGCCGGCCGCCCGCTGCCCCACATGAAGCTCAGCATGTGGCATTCCGGCGAATTGCACTCGCCGTGCACGATATCGGCGGCATAGGCGATAAGCTTGCCGACCGACCATGCGGGCTCCCGCCGCCAGCTCGGGTTGAAGTATTCGATGGCGAGCAGATTGTCCGACACCCACGGCCCGAAACGCAGCTTGATCTCCGACCAGGCCGGCACATCGGGCGTAAGGGCGACGCTGTTAAGCACCATGCTGGCAATGCCCTGCACGGTGCGCGCGAAGACGGACATCGCGATCGTGATCGAACCGACGCAGTGGGCGATAACATGCAGCCGTCTGTGCGGCCCGATGTGACGGCGCAGCTCCTGGATCGCCGCCGGGTGGTCGAACAGCGCGACATCGTCGAAGTTGTAGTTGTTGCGCGCGAGGTTGTAGGGAAAGCGGCAGCTGCCGCGCCAGTCGAGCGACCATACGTCGCCGAAGCCTTCATCCAGCAAGTGCTGCACCAGGTTGCGGTGCTCGGGCATGATGAACATGTCGGTGGAATTGGTCAGCCCGTGGATGAGCAGCACCACGTCGTCGCAGTCGGCGCGCTTGAAGCGGCTGAGCGACAGGCCGAGCCCGTCGGCGGTGGAGAACGGATGCACGCTGATGGCCGCGCCGGTGACGCCTTCGGTGGTGAACTTCGCATAGCGTCGCACCGGATGGTTGGGCGACGGCGGCAAGTGCGGCGCATACACATCCCAGAGCTTGCCGGCAAAGAATTTGCCGAACGCGAACAGGCCCGTGAGACTGGTGTGTCCCATTGCATCGACGGCCCGCAGGCCGCGCAGCACGTGGATGAAATCGTCCCGCGTGAGACCGATGATCCCGGTCACCCACAGATCCGCCAGCGCCGGTTTGGCCGGATCGACATGCCCGCGGAACACATTGACGTAAAGCGTCGTGGTATCGCGCCACAGGTCGAACAGCGCATCATGCTGCACCTGCTTTTCGCCGACGAAGGTGAACGCCTCGCCCTGCGGCGTGATGCCATACAACTGGTAATACATCACCTTGCGATCGCGGTCGGCGGTATTCGGCAGCAAGCGGAAGGTCCCCGACTGCACCGGGCAGACCCCGCCGAGCAGCGCGCAGTCGACGTGGCCGACGAGCGTTCCCGCATGCTCCGGCGTATGCAGGAAGGCATCGAGATCGGCAATGCGCACCGTGACGTGCAGCGCCAGCGCGTTCCCCGCCTTCTCGCCGTCCTCACGGCCATCATCGAAAGTCGTCGACTCCGCGCTGACCCACCCCGTCATCACTTCCGCGAACTCAATGCTCACCGCACGCAAGTCACTCGACATGGCACTTGTTCCTTCATCAAGAAAAGGCATTTTTTGTCCACAAAATACACAAAAAACACAAAAATATTCGTAACGATTCCGCCCAGGAATCGTCATCAA
The DNA here is from genome assembly GCA_021821365.1 of Pseudomonadota bacterium. Lineage (GTDB taxonomy): Bacteria > Pseudomonadota > Gammaproteobacteria > Burkholderiales > Burkholderiaceae_D > Noviherbaspirillum. The sequence goes on from JAKACN010000041.1 coordinate 15,313, forward strand.
ACGCTTGCGCCGCATCGAAACCCGCTTTGCCCTTTTTTGTGTCTTTCGTGTTTTTTGTGGATCTCGTTTTGGTCCGCGAAAAACACGAAAAGCACGAAAAAATGCCAAGCACGGTCATTGCTCGGCACTTCCGGTTGACGAATGCTCCGCCAGACACCCCTTCGAACGTCATCGTGTCTTTCGAGGAATACACCGATTGTCTTTCGTGTTTTTCGTGTCTTTCGTGGACAAAAACAGATTCAAAGCTCCGCATCCGGCGCAATGCCGGTAATCTCGTGCGCAATCCATTCCGACAGCGCCGTGATGGTCGCTACCGGGTTTGCGCCGAGCGCGGTCGGCATGAGCGAGCCGTCGACGACGTACAGGCCGCGGTAGCCGAAGACCTGGCCGCGGCTGCCGTCGCTGGCGCTGACCACGCCCTGCTCCGGCGTGTCGGCCAGCGCGCAGCCGCCGAGCGGATGCACGGTCACGTTGTTGTTCACGGGCCAGAGCCAGGTCGGCATGGGGAGGTACAGGCTGGCGCCGATGAAGCGGGTGAAGCGCTTGCCGAGGTCGATGATGGCGTCGTACAGCGGGCGGTTGCTCTTCTGCGGCCAATCGACGTCGAGATAGCCGTCGCCGTTGAGGCGCAGCACACCCTGCGCGTTGTCCAGTCCCATGCACAGCAGCACCGCGCTGTACTGCGACAGATCGTGCGCCAGCAGCTTCTGCATCAGGTAGCCGACGCTGCTGTTCCTGCGGCCGGGATAGGCGCGGTCGAACCAGAACAGCAGGAATTGCTTGCAGGCCTGCACGAATTTCTGCAGCGGATTCATCATCGGCCCGAGCGCCGCCACCGCCCAGCTCAGTTGCGTCGGATAGCTGGCATCCTCCACGATGAAGGCGCGCTCGCGGTCGAACCGGTCGAACAGGTGATGGTCGATGTACTGGGTGATGACGGGGCCGTGGGTGGAATCGATTTCCTTCTTGCCGTCGATCGAGAAGGCGAGGAAGTCGCCGTTGCCGCTGAATTGCCGCCCGAGGCGCGCCGAGAGGCGCGGCAGGCTGCGATGCACGTCGCGGCAGCGCAGCAGCAGTTCGCCGGTGCCGAGCGAACCGCCCGACAGCACGACGCGTCGCGTGCTCACGCTGTGCTCGCTGCCGTCGTCCACGTTGCGGTACGTCACCCGGTAGCCATGCGTACCGTCCGCGGAAGGATCGTCCCTGCCGGAGGCGTCGAGCGGGACGATGCGTTCCGCCGCCGCCAGCGTCCTGACCTGCGCCCGGTAGCGCTGCCGCGCCGCGTGCAGGTAGTTATGGTCGACGGAGTTCTTGGCCTGCACATTGCAGCCGATATCGCATTCGCCGCAATAGGTGCAGGAGGTCTGCAGCGCGCCGTAGCGGTTCCGCTCCTGCACGCCGAGCGGGACCGGCTCGTCGCCTCGTTGATAGCTATAGCCGTTGCCGAAGAATACGGCGATGTCCGCCATGCGCGAGTCGAGCTTCGCCTCGCGCGCAAAGGCTTCGAACTGCCCGGTACGCCGGATGGCGCGGCGATCGCCTGGCCCGCTGGCGGGTGGCACCGGGCGCGCGCCCAGCACGTGCTGCGCGACGTCGTAGTAAGGCATGAGCGTGCTGCGCCGGAGAGTCGCCGGCCAGCCCTGCTCGAACACCGCTTCCGGCGGCCGCAGGAACACATTGGCGTAAACCTGCGAGCCGCCGCCGTAGACGGCCGCCGCCACGGTATCGATCCTGTCGAAATGCCGGATATCGAACATGCCGTCGAGATGGCCGCGTTTCGCGCGGCGCGTGCGTACCGCATGCGGGCGCGGCGCTGCGTCCCATTGCGGACACCAGAAATTGTCGGCCATGTCGTGCGAGCTGCGCGGATACCCGCCGAGCGGGTACTGCCTGCCGCGCTCCAGCAGCAGCACGCTTCCCGGCCAGCGCTTCGACAGGCGCGCGCACATGACCGCGCCGCCGAAGCCGCTGCCGACGACAACGGCCTCGAACTCGAGACCTTCGTTCATTGCATTCTCCAATGGGGCCACCGCCCTCGCCCGCCGGGCCGACCAGGGCATTTTTAGTAGTTTTGAAACAGATCATATTTTATTTCCGGTAAGAAATGGTAACTTTTCATGTATTCCGGCAATTTTTATGCTAACGGCCTGCCGCAACGGGCTATCCCGCGACGATAGCCATGTGTCAATATTGAACTTTTCGATTTCCTGGTTGCTCCTGATGCTGCATTTCCATCGCCTCCTTCGCTGCCTGATCGCGCTCTGGCTGCTCAACATCGCGGGCGCGCTGCACGCGGCGGACCTGCGGGTCGACGACAAGCCAGCGACCACCTCGATCAATCTGACGCCCTATTGGTGGATCCTGGAAGACAAGGAGCATCGGCTCGGCATCGACGACGTCAGCAAACCGGAGGCCGCCCCCCGTTTCGTGCGCTCGCGGCTGCACACCGACTCGATCAACTACGGCCTGACCCAGTCCGCCATCTGGCTGCGCATTACGTTGACCAACGACAGCGACCGTCCGGTCGAGCGTTTCCTCGAACTCTCCTTCCTCTGGCTGCACGAAGTCGATCTCTACGCGCCCGCCGACCGGGGCTTCATCCACATGGCGACCGGGCACGCGCGACCCTTTGCGCAGCGGCCGGTCAACCACCGCAACTTCGTCTTCCCGCTGCACCTGCCGCCGCACTCCGAAACGACGTATTACCTGCGCGTGGCCTCCGGCACGTCTGTCGACATTCCGACCAAGTTATGGGAGCCGCAACAGTTCACGCACGAGAGCCTGCTCGAATACATCGGCCAGGCGCTGTATTTCGGCATGCTGCTGGCGCTGGGCGCCTACAACTTCCTGCTGTTCGCCTCGCTGCGCGATCGCACCTATCTGTATTACGTGCTGTTCGTTGCCGCCAATGCGCTGTCCATCAGCGCCTACAGCGGCATCGGCTACCAGTTCCTGTGGCCGGAGTCGCCGCGCTGGGCCATCATTTCCGGGATGATGGGTTTCGCCTCGACCGGCATCACCCTGCTGATTTTCCTGCGCAGCTTGCTGGCGACGGCAAAGACGGTCCCGATCCTTGACCGCGTCGTTCGCGCCTTCCTGGTTCTGAACGTGGGGCAAATGCTTGCCTTCCTGCTGCTGCCCCATAACCAGATCATCCGCATCGGGATCGCCCTCGATGCCACGAACATGCTGCTGGCCCTCATCGTGGGCATCGCCTGCCTGATGCGCGGACAGCGCAGCGCGCGCTTCTTCCTGCTGGCATTCAGCTTCCTGGTCTTTGCCGCCGTGCTCACCGCCTCGCGCAGCCTCGGCATCAAGGGTCTGCCCGGCTTCCTTGCGGTGTACGGCATGCAGATCGGCTCCGCGCTGGAAATGCTGCTGCTGTCGCTGGCGCTGGCCGACCGCTTCAATCAGATCCGGCGCGACAAGGAACTGGCGCAGCAGCAACTGGTGGAAAGCCTGAAGCGCACCGAACGCGTGCTCGAACAGCGCGTGGCCGAACGCACCGCCGAACTGTCGCGCACCAACCAGGAACTGCGCGAGCACGAGCGCGCGCTGGAAGCGGCCAAGGAAGTCGCGGAGGAAGCGTCGCACATGAAGTCCGCCTTCCTGGCCAACATGAGCCACGAGATCCGCACGCCGATGAATGCCATCATCGGCCTGGCCTATCTCGCGCAGCGCACCGACCTGACGGGGCCGCAACGCGACTATGTGGAAAAGATCCATCGCTCCGCGGTGTCGCTGCTGGGCATCATCAACGACATCCTCGATTTCTCCAAGATCGAAGCGGGCAAGATCACCATCGACAAGTCCGATTTCTCGCTGTACCAGGTACTCTCGAACGTGAGCAACGTGACCAGCCAGGCCGCTGCCGAGAAAGGCCTGGATTATGTATTCGACGTCGCCGAAGACGTGCCGCCGAGCCTGTACGGCGATCCGTTGCGCCTGGGCCAGGTGCTCATCAACCTGATGAGCAATGCCATCAAGTTCACCCACGCCGGCCAGGTCGCGCTGCGCTGCCGCCTGGCCGGCAGCTTCGTGGGCGGGGTCGAGCTGCGCTTCGAGGTCGAGGACACCGGCATCGGCATCACGCCCGAGCAGCGCGTCCGCCTGTTCAGCGCGTTCAGCCAGGCAGACACGTCGACCACCCGCAAATACGGCGGCACCGGGCTCGGGCTGGCGATCAGCAAGCGCCTGGTGGAAATGATGGGCGGCCATATGCTCCTGGAGAGCGAGCCCGGCGTCGGCTCGACCTTCAGCTTCACCATCCGCCTCGACCTCGGTTCGCTGAAGGCGGCGGCGCTGCATGAGCGGCCCGAGCATCTGCTGGCCTGCCGCGTGCTGGTGGCGGATGACAACCCGGCGGCGCGCGACATCCTCGTCGCCCTGGTCAAAGACCTCGGGCTGGCGGTCGATGCGGCCGGCGACGGCCGCGAAGCCATGGACGCCATCCGCAGGGCCGACAGCAACAAGGCCTATGACCTGGTGCTCGCCGATCTCGGCATGCCCGCCATGAACGGGCTCGAACTGGCCGAAGCCGTCAGGGACGGCGGCCTCGCCCAGCCGCCCAAGGTCATCCTCGTCACCGCATTCGGGCGCGAGGACGTGCTGCAGCAGGCGCAATCGCGGCCGGTGGCGGCCGTGCTGTTCAAGCCGGTCGACCAGTCGCTGCTGCACGACACCTTCCTCAAGGTGCTCGCGGACGGCAGCACGGCCTGCTGCGCGACGCGCCAGCAACGCATCCTGCCGCGCTTCGACGGTTGCCGCGTGCTCGTGGTGGAAGACAATGACATCAACCAGCAGATCGCGCGCGAAATGCTGCTGGCCACCGGCGTGCAGGTCGACATCGCCGCCAACGGCTGGATCGCGCTGGAGACGCTGTTCGCCGCCGAACCGGACGCCTACGACCTGGTGCTGATGGACCTTCAGATGCCCGAACTGGGCGGGCATGCCACGGCGCGCCGCATCCGCATGGACGAACGCTTCGCCGCCTTGCCGATCGTCGCCATGACCGCGCATGCGACGCTGGAAGAACGAGAGGAATGCCTGCGCAGCGGCATGCAGGATCACATCACCAAGCCGATCGATCCCGCCCGCTTCTACGACACGCTGACACGCTGGATGACGGAAGCCGTGCCGCCCGGCCCGGAAGAAAGGACTGCGCATGCGGCAGGCGCCACCGCCGCGGATGATAGTGCGCCGATCCTGATTCCGGGATTCGACACGGTCGACACTCTCGACCGCCTCGCTGGCGACGTTGCGCTCTACCACCGCGTGCTGGCGATGCTCGTACCCAGCCTCGCTACCGCGATGAAACAACTCCGTGCGGCCATGGATGCCGAGGACCAGGCGTCCATGAAGCTGGTGGTGCATAGTGTCCGCGGCATGGCCGCGAACATCGGCGCCGTTGCGCTGATGACGCAGGCCGCCGAACTGGAGGGCCTGCTGGCCCGGCGCACCGCACTGCCGGAACAGCTGACAGCCTTCGTCGAATCGTGCGAGCGCACGCTGCGCCTCGTGGAAGAAGCACTGGCGCAGCGCAAGGTGGCGTGAGGAGCGGGCGGGTGGCTACTGCCGCGCGCCCGCCTTGCGCAGCACCGCCTCCCACACCACCTTCGGCTTCTCGTAGCGATCGACCGTCATCTCCTCCATGGCAATGCGCGCCCATTCCGGTCCGAACAAGGCATCGATCGCCGCACGGTCGAAGAAGCGCTTGCGGCTGCTGTAACGCCCCTCGACCAGGAAGTAGTTCGGCTCCAGCACGACGGCGCCGTCCGCGCCATGGTGGACATCGCGTGTCGAATTGACGCGGCACAGCAGCACGCCGCCGGGGGACAGGCACCGATGGATGCCCGCGACGATCTCGCGCGTCTTGTTCCAGTCGAAATAGTGCAGGCAAAGGCTGGCGACGATCACCCCGAAAACGCCGTCGGCGAACGGCAGCGGCTCGCGCAGGTCGTGGCACAGCAGCAGCGCGGAGGGAACGGCACGGTGGCATGCCTGCAGGGCATCGCGGGAAATATCCGTCGCCACGACATGAAAACCTGCTTGCGCCAGGTGCGCGGTATCGCGCCCGGCGTTGCAGCCCAGCTCAAGTACGGTTGAATCCAGGGCGTTCTCCGCGATCAGCGGCAGCCATCTGTCGAGCCAGGGATCGGTTTCCATCATCGCATTCCGGAAAGGTTGCGCGGCAGGCGCATGCATGCCGCGCGGAAGATTGTACCAATCCCGGCCTGTGTCGCAGGCTGCATGGGCGAGGCCGGTTCAATGATCCTTTTCAAAAGCCCTGATCACTCCGACAACGGCTCCCAGCGGTCATGGCGCTCGCGCCGCTCCTGCCGATAGTTGGTGATTTCAAGCCGGATGCCGTCCGGATCGGTAAAGAATATGGCCCAGTAATCCGGCGCATAGTCCGGATAATGCGCGGCCTCGCCGGCATCGATCCCGGCTGCGCGCAGCGCGCGCGCTGCCGTCCTGACATCATCCTCCGTGGCAACCCGCAGGCAAAGATGATGCAATCCCGGTGCGTACGCGTCATGATCACGCGCGGTTCTCGCCGGCCGAATGACGTACCCGAAGTGGCGATTGAAATACTGCACATGCGGATCGCCGCCGATCGTGAACGTATTCTTGCGGAAGCCAAGCACGCGCATAACGGCATCGTAAAACCGTTCCGAGCGCTGCATGTCGGAAACGGCGATGTAGATGTGATCGATTCCGATGATCTCTGGCATGTCGTCGTCCACAGGGAATGTTGTCGATGAATGCAGGCCTATTCGCCTGCCGCCGTTGCTTGCCGCCTGTCGCCGCGCCGCGCTGTCCCGAGCAGGTTCCTCTGGAAAAACGCCGTGATCCTGCGGTTCACGTCTTTTACGACAGACGCGCGCTCGAAGCCCGGCGGGTCGGAGATGACCTCGCGGATGGCGCTGCCGGGCGCCGGCGGCAGCGGCGACAGCAAGGCACCATGCCCGCCGGACTTCAGGTCCGCCAGCCATTCACACGTCTTGCACGCGGCGAGGATCATGTCGCTGTGATACTTCGGATTCAGCCATCGGTCCTGGCGCGCCGAAATGATTGCGAGCTGAACGGCCGGCGCATGGAGCGACGCGGCGTCGAAGTCGGCGGCAAATGGCACGCCCGCGACGATGGCTGTAATGCGGGGATCGGTATGGGAATACCATGTCGTGTCCGCCAACTTGAAGCCGTCGATCCAGCGCACCATCGCCATCTTGAACCCGTCGAGAACGCCACCGGTCAACGAGGTCGTGAGCCCCGCGCAGGCATGGAAATCGTCGGCGATATCCGCTTCGCAGTGCTGCAGCAATTTCGCCGGAGACCATCGTCCGCCGGCCAGCGTCAGCGCCGTGTGCCCGCCGGCGGACATGCCGTACATGCCAACCTTGTCCAGATCCAGCAGCGGGCGGAACCGCTCATCGCCGGCGAGCCGGTCAATCGAACGGGACACCTCGATCGGCCGCCGCTTCCAGCTCGGCGGCCCCGGCTGGCTGTCGTCCTTGTAGTTGTCGGCGAAATGCTCCGGCATGGCGACGACGAATCCCTCTTCCACCAGAGCCCTGGCAAGGTCGTAGTACACCCAGGGCGACGCCGGCGATCCATGCGAAATGACGATGAGGCGCCGGTTGCCCTGCACCGCTTCGCCATCGACGGCCACGTCGAGCGTGAATCCATACCGGTTCTCGCTTCTGGACGCGCCGCTCGATGGATAGAAAACCGTCACCAGTCCGACGTCGGCCCGCGCCGGCAACTCGGTCAACCCAACCGATGCGCGGGCCAGGCCGACGCACAATGCAAGTGCATGAAAGAACAGGACTCTGGACAGGGCGATACGCATTTCCGGCACCCATTGCTTGTGTCGGCGTGAACTCGGCGACCGCCAATCGCGCTTCGTCGAGAAGAACATTACATGCCACCTTCAATCTGCACTTCGTAACCGTTCAGCTTCTGCATGACATCCTGATCGTTTCGGTAGCGCCTTTTCAGCGCGGCAAGCCGCCTGTCCGTGCCCGAACAGTAGATATCCAGGCTGTCCCGGATAAACTCGCTGCGTTCGACCTGCTCGGGTCGGCTCCCCTCGAACGGCTCGCCCCGGAAATGATCGCAGATTTCCCGCTCATCGATGAAGCGCCGCACTTCATCGGGAAGCGCATTGCGGCCCGTCGGAGAAGCCGCCAGGTTGTCCTGTCCGACGGCGCTTGTCATGCAAACGCTACCGAGCAATACGGCGCCGGCCCAGACCGCATATTTATTCCACGTGCGCATGATTGCCTCTTCCTTTCGATGATGCGAACGCTGCAAGGAATCCATGTCGCGCCCCGGTATCCGGTTGCGCCCGCCACAGAAAGCTCTCAACCGCTCTTTCGGCGTCGACGGCAGGTGGCTGGCCAGCACCGCGTCAGCGAGAAGCCGATAGAGCGTGTCCGCAGGCATTGGAAACGTCTAGCGTTCGGCGCTGACCGCCGCAGCGGCGGGCTCGACGCGCGCCGCGCGTCCTATCAGCCCTAGGTGCGTGTACCCAAAGCCCCGCTGGTATTTCAATCCATAACCGAGTGCCCGGTCGAATCCGATATGCGCCGACCAGATGAACCCCGCCGCCAGCCAGGCATGCGACGGAAGAAGGATTCCCGCCACAAGGCACGCGGCCGGACCGACATACGAATGCGCGACGTTGTACGCCACGGCGCCGACCCGCGATCCCGCGAGGTAGCCGAGGAAGGACAGGTCCGGCAGCAGGAAGCAGGCGAAGAATACGCCCCAGCCGGCGCCGAATCTGCCGTAGGCGCATGCGCTGGCGGCGAGAATGCAGAGGCCCTCGAACCTCAATACGGATCGGACTGTGCCGTTGACGGCGTGCTGCATGAATACCCCCTGACGTTTGTGTGGCCGAGAGGTCAGGCGTGCTCGGGCCGCAACGCCACGAACTCGCCGGACAGCTTCCCGACAACCTCCCCTGCATGTTCCAGTATCGCCGACACGGCAATTCGCGCCTTGCCCTTGCGCATCAGCATGCGCCGGAACTGCTCCCACTGTGCCGGCGATTCCAGCGAAGACCGCGCCGTGAATTCGCCGGGAATCGGCAGCGCATACTCCATCGTGTTGCGCTGGATCACCAGCCTGCTCTCCACGCCTTCGGCTCTCAGGCGGGTATGCAGCAGCGACCACGCCGCCAGGATGCCGAGCGCAGAAGCACTGCCGCCGAACACCGTTTCCCGATGATTGATATTCGGTTCCAGCGGCGCGCGCAACGTGACGCCCTCGTCATCCACGCTGACCACCGAGACGCACATCGCCCTGGATAGCGGGATGTGTGCATGCAGGTATTGCTCCAGCTCGTCCGGTTGCACGCTCTCTCCTTCGTCTTTTGGATGACAGGTTACTTCGCCCGCTCTGTTTTCGCCTTCTTGCCGGATGCATTCAATTCGGCCGCCGCACGGATGAGTTCCTTGAACGCGTTGGCATCGACTTCCTCGCCCTCGTTGATGTCGATTGCCCGCCGCACATTTCCATCCAGGCTGGCGTTGAACAGCCCCGCCGGATCCTTCAACGACGCTCCCTTGGCAAAGGTCAGCTTCACTTTTGACTTGTACGACTCGCCGGTGCAGATGATCCCGTTCTGCGACCATACGGGCGTACCCATCCACTTCCACTCCTCGACCACCTCCGGTGCGGCCTCCTTGATGAGTCTGCGCATCCTGCTCAAGGTCTCGCCGCGCCAGTCTCCGAGTTCGGCGAGCTTCTGGTCGATGAGCTCGGATGCAGATTGGCCCTCGGTTGAATTCGGTTTTTTCATGTTCACCTGTGTGTCAGTTTCGCAGCAACCAGACGCTCTCTTTTGCCGGACATCCCTTCAGCCCTCCGGCGACATCGCTGCGTTCAAGCAGACTCAGTTCGTAATTACCGCCATAGTGCCGCGCAACCTCTTCACTGCCGATTGAGAAAGGCGGACCTGTCATCACGCTTTGATCGTACTCGAAGCAAATGAGAAGCTGCGCCGCCTTGTTCGTCATGTTCATCAAGTGTCTTGCATAGTTGCCGCGCATCTCTTCGGGCAGGGCCACCAGGGCTGCCCGGTCGTAGATGGCATCGACCGGGCCGAGCGCGGCTTCAGTCAAGTCAAAGATATCGCCGACGAACATATCGATATTCTTCTCCCCGAAGTGCTTTAGCTTGCCAGCTTCCGAAATGTTCGGCTTGACGCCAAGCTCTTCGAACAACTGCTCGATCGCCATTTCGCTCAATTCCGCTCCGGCAACGCGATACCCGTGAGCAAGCAGCCAGGCGATATCAAGTGTCTTGCCGCATAACGGCAGAAATACCCGGCTACCCTTCTGCAGGGAAAGCGCGTCGACATGTTTGACGAGCAGGGGGTTGGCCTCACGTCCGTGAAAACCGATCTCATTCTTTTCCCACTTTTGAAGCCAGAAATCTGGATCCATCATTATTCCTTGGAAATTGATAGTGCGTGCAAGGCGAGTACAGAGGGGCTTGCAATCAGACATTTGCGGACTTACAAGACCCCGTCATACCTGCCGTCATCTTGATCTGGGATTGTGCCATCCAATCTTGGGCTTTGCAGCCCCAACCTACCGTGCGGATGATCGGCGTGATTAGCGACGCGGCCAAGCGCCTTTGCGTCACTGGTCGGTCGTGTGTTCCGACGAGGAAAGCCAGTTGCGCTTGCGATTGAATTGTTCATGCGGTCGCCCTAAGCAGCTTTGTGCGGGCCGCACGCATCAGCGCCTTTGTGTACATGTGGTGGAAGCCGTAAAGCGCATGAAACGCGAACCCAAACGACGCCTTTCCCGTTGTCGGACGCGACTTGGGCATCACGGCAGAACCAAAGTAAAGCCGGGTTGAAATGGAATCGGAAGTGCCCGATAGCTTTACCATGAGCCATGACCTCGTGCGACCGAGGACATCACGCAAAAGAAGCTCGTGGATCGCACGGTCTTCAACGCTCCAAATAGCAAAGTCGGATACCAGCCCGAGTGCAAGTTTCTGTGCGCCCGCATCAGTCGAGCGCCTGCCTGCGGCCAGCGCAAGGATACAACGCTCGACCTTGAACAGCGTGGTCGTATAGAACGCTGAAACATACTCGTCGATGGAAATAGCGCGCGGCAGATCCATGTAATAGCAGTCGATGTAGGAGCGGTCATGCTCGTAGCGCTTGAGCATGGCTCCCTCGGGAAGTTCGCCTGAATAGATGGTTGTCATGGATTATGCGAATGATTGATGCCGCCTAACGTCGAGCTAGCCTGAGCGCCGGGCACAAGCAGGGTTTTGCAATCAGTGCGTAGATCCTATGAATGGAGGGAGTCGATTGCAAAAGTAATCCTTAAACTTGAAGTGCGACCACAAAAATCAAGGAGCACGACATGCAACCGACTCCCTCCATTCATAGGATCTACCGCGCCGAAAGACCTTGTTATGCCGCAATTAACGTCCCTTGATGAAAGACTATCTGCCATGCACCGCGGCTATAACGCCAGATTGTCGAACGTCGGCTTAAACGGCCCTCTTGATTGAGTTGATAGGTAGCCAAGTAAAGATTTTGTGAAAGCTCCTGACAGGTAAAGTCCGCTACCACATAAGTCTCAGTAATTGACCGGGAGTGTCGCTCCTCCAGCGTGTGAAGAACGAATTCTTTGTTGTACTTGGTACCGGAGGCACCAATTTCCCAAAACTCTGGCGCGACCATCGCCTCAAAACTGGCACGAGACGTACCAAATTCGGGGCGATGAAAGATTGGCTCTCTTGCGGCGCTTCCGTGGCTTGCTCAATTGATAGCTCAGAACTTTTCATGCGGCATAACGTTGAGGTCGCCGGCGCACACGGAGCGCGTGCGCAACGTGCGCGGACGCATTTGTGCGTCCATGTTGACTGGGCGGTAATTGGAGTCCCCCAAGTCTTGCAACCAGACATCTTCGATGTTTGCAAGATCCCGTCATCTGTTTGATAACCAGGCCGCAACTAAAGTCAGCCCTAAATTAGCCATCAATTTTCTCCCAGCGTAGCAGACGTAGGATGCTGAGCGTCCAGCAAACGCTGCCTGTTGTGCCCCTGTTGTTCAAGCTGTTTTCAGATGTCCAGCTGGCGGCTATTTTCAAATGTCCCAGTCTCTTGCTCGCGGTTTCCAGAAAATGCAGCCGCGCCGCGGAATCAACAAAAAGAGCAGGGGACTTGTCAGTCAT
>JAKACN010000290.1 GCA_021821365.1 Pseudomonadota bacterium
TACGCCGCTGCCGGCGCCTCGTGCCTGTCGGTGCTGACCGACCGCGAATATTTCCAGGGCTCGCCGGAGTATCTGGCGGCGGCCCGCGCCGCCTGCAGCCTGCCGGTGCTGCGCAAGGACTTCCTGGTCGACCCCTACCAGGTGTTCGAGGCCGCCGCCATGGGCGCCGACTGCGTGCTGCTGATCGTCGCCGCGCTGGACGACGCCCGCCTGCTCGAACTCGAGGACTGTGCCATCGGCCTGGGCCTCGACGTGCTCGTCGAGGTGCACGACGCCGGCGAACTCGAACGCGCGCTGCGCCTGCGCACCCCGCTGCTGGGCATCAACAACCGCGACCTGCGCAGTTTCGAGACCCACCTGGAAACCACCCTGGACCTGCTGCCGCGCATCCCGCGCGAGCGCCTGGTGGTCACCGAAAGCGGCATTTCCTCGGCAGCCGACGTCGCGCGCATGCGCTCGCACGGCGTCCACGGCTTCCTGGTCGGCGAGGCCGATTTGCTGGATGTTCTTTTTCTCGACCCGATAGCTGTCCATGTCGATGGCTTCGAGAATACCCTTGGCGAGATCTTCCTCTTGCGGCGCGGGCAGCTTGGGTGTCAGCAAATTGAGCAGGATCGAGAGTTTTTCCCACTCGCGATTGCTGTACGGGATGATCGAGGCAAGGAAGTTATAGGTGCGGCAAAACACTTTGGCTTTGCCCTTGAAGTCCACCTGCTCGTCTTCGTCGAGGCGTTGGCTGTAAACCGCCACACAGGCATCGAGAATCGGGTCTAGTTTGTCGCGTTCGGCGCCAGCCAGGAACAACTCGGCTATCTGTTGAACTTGTTCCGGTGAATACACCTGCGCACTGTCCAGCGCGTTCTTCAAGTCGTGCAGTTTGTTCGGATCGGTTTCCTCGGCGAGCAGCGTCGTGCGGTAGTAATCCTGGAACGCGAAGGTGATGGCCTCGCTATTGTTTTGGAAGTCGAGCACAAAGCAGTCGTGCTTTTGCGGATGCGCGCGGTTGAGCCGCGACAACGTCTGCACCGCCTTGATGCCGGACAGCGCCTTGTCCACGTACATCGTGTGCAGCAGGGGTTCGTCGTAGCCGGTCTGAAACTTGTCCGCGCAAATCAAAAAGCGATACGGGTCGTCCTGAATCTTTTCGGCAATCTCGCGACTGGCAAATCCGTTAAGCGATGTTTCGCTCACCTTCACGCCGTTGTATTCGGGCTCGCCCGAGAACGCGACAATGGCCTGATACGGGCTCTTGCGCTCCACGAGATACGCCTTGAACGCGTGGTAATACTGGATTGCCCGTTCGATGCTGCTCGTCACCACCATCGCCCGCGCCTGGCCGCCAATCTTCCCGGCCGCAAGCACCTGCTCGTGGAAGTGATCCACCATGATCTCGGCTTTGAGACGAATCGCATGATCGTGGCTCTCGACATAGCGGCGCAGTTTCTTTTTCGCCTTCTTGGTATCGAACTCGGGGTCGTCCTCGGCCTTCTTGATCAGCTTGTAGTAGCTGTCCACGGGTGTATAGCTTTTAAGCACATCGAGGATGAATCCTTCCTCAATGGCCTGCTTCATCGTGTAGCCGTGGAACGGCTTGTGTTTGACTTTACCATCCGCGTCAGGCGGCAAGGCGATGCCGAACATCTCCAGTGTTTTGTTTTTCGGCGTGGCGGTAAACGCAAAGTAGCTGGCGTTGGTGAGCATCTTGCGCGCGGCCATGCGCTTTTCCAGCGCGTCGTTGACCGTGTCTTCCGGGTCGGCGCCGGCGTCGTCGCCCTGCTCCACATTGCCGAGTGCCTGGCTCATCGCCGCCGATGTTTTTCCCCCTTGGCTGGAATGCGCTTCGTCAATGACGATGGCGAAACACTTGCCGCCCTCCGTGGCGATTTCATCGAGAATGAAGGGGAACTTCTGCACCGTCGAAACGATGATCTTCTTGCCCTCTTCGATGAACTTGCGCAAATCACCAGACCGTTCAGCGTGACCCACCGTCGCGCCCACCTGCATGAACTGCTTTATCGTTTTCTGAATCTGGTCGTCGAGAATGCGCCGGTCAGTAACCACGATCACGGAGTCGAACACCTCCTTGCCGTTGCGTTTGACGCCGATCAATTGGTGCGACAGCCACGCAATGGAATTCGATTTGCCGCTGCCCGCCGAGTGCTGAATCAAATAGCGCTTTCCGGCACCGTGCCCACGCACATCGGCCAAAGACTCTCGCACCACGCCAAGCTGGTGATAACGCGGCCACACTTGCGTGCGTTTCTTCTTGCCGGTGCGTGGATCTTTTTCGTCGACAATCTGCGCGTAGTTTTCCAAAATATCCGTGAGCCGCGCAGGCGTGAGAATTTCTTTCCACAGATAGTCGGTCTTGATGCCGTGCGGATTCGGCGGGTTGCCCGCACCGTCGTTGAACCCCTTGTTGAATGGCAAAAACCACGAAGCCTTGCCTTTGAGGTGCGTGCACATACGCACTTCACTGTCATCCACCGCGAAATGCACCACGCAGCGGCCGAACTCGAACAGCTTTTCGCGCGGATCGCGATCGCGCTTGTACTGCTGCACGGCGTCTTCGACCGTCTGTTTGGTGAGGCTGTTCTTGAGCTCAAAGGTCGCGATGGGCAGGCCGTTGATGAAAAGCCCTAAGTCGAGCGCGCGGCGCGTCTCGTCCGTGCTGTAGACAAGCTGGCGCGTCAACGAAAAGCGATTCTGCGCGTGCAGGGCTTGTGCCTTGGCGTTGCCCTCGGAGGGCGTACCAAAGAAAAGATCGAAGTGCCCGGCGGGATGATGCTCGATGCCTTTGCGGAGCACGTCGATGACGCCACGCTTGCCGATCTCGGACGAGAGGCGATCAAGGAACTTGAGGCGATTGATGTCCCGGTGATTGTTGGCATCGGCAATGCCGAGCTTCTCGAACGCGGCGTGCTGTGTCGCACGCAGGAAGGCGAAGAGTTGCGACACGTCGAGCGCGTGGGCGCGTTCGTAGTCCTTGGCACAACCGGCAAAATAGCCGCTGCCACCGTAAGGGGCAGGCGGCTCGCCGACCGAATTCGGTACGACCGCGAGGCCATCCACGCCCGTCATGTGGCGCATGATGAGCGTTTCGAGGCCCTTCTCGCTCGTGTCCGTGCTCACTCGGCGGCCTCCTCGTCTTCGGGTTCGGCGTCAGTATCGATGTCGGCGTCTTCTTCGGTGGTGGGCGACGGAGACTCGTCGGGCAATTGCGCCGCCGCTGCGCGCACGTCGAGTTTGCCGGTGACTACATCGGCGACGAGGCGGGTGCGGTATTCGCGCAGGAGTTCGATTTCGCGTTCGAGGCGGGAGATGGCGGTGTTCAGCGGAAGAGTCTCATCGTTGATGGCCGTTAGAATTATTTTCTGCTCACCCACTTTCGGAAGCAGAACTTGGAATTGCCCAATCTTGGTCTTGTTGGTCGAAGCGAGATTCGTGGTTTGCTTGGCCGTCGATTCAAAATACGCTCGGGCGTATCGCGTCGTCATGAGTGCCGACAAAAAATGCGGCTCAAGCTGCGACTGATTCGGCCGCACGGCGAACACGTGATTCTGATGTAGGCAGGGCTTGACTTGAGAGTCCCAGACACAGCCTCGCCCGAGCTTGTCAGGGTCGCCGCCCTCGGTCATAAGGACATCGCCTTTTTGAAGCATGCAGCGTAACGCTTCAGCTTTTGTAACGCGGATCATTTTCACGACGGCAAGGTTAACGTGACCAGCCTGCACGTTCGCGACGCGGAGGTATGGGTATTCATTGATTGCCTGCCCCGCATAATCCTTTCCAAGCGTAATTCCCGACTGTATTTTGCAAACGGACTTCAGAGGCCGTAGCTCCCAATGCTGCGGAATATCACCGAGCCAGGGAATGCCGGAGGGTTTGATGGGGACGGTGGGGTCGAGGCCGCGCGTGACGGCGCGGTGGATGATGGCCTGCTTCTGCTCATTGAGCAGCGCGATCACCTTCCGCTTCGCCCGAATCGCCCGCTCCAACCGCCCGTTCGCCCAGTCCAAAAACCGCACAATCGCCGCCTGCTCGTCGGGCGGGGGGAGTGAGATCGGAATGGGCCCGAAGCGGTCGGTATAGAGCCGATTGAAGCCGGAGCCGATGCCTTTTGATTCCAACGCGAACTGCCCCACCAGGTCAGGCGTCTTGAGTCGCTCCAAGACCAGCTTGATTGCGTGTCCGCCGAGGACATCAAACACCGCATAGTCCGGGCTCACCAGTCCATCAATCTCGCAGGCTCCGAACATACCGCTCCAAGCCTGCATGCGGTTCATCACAAGCTGCCCCGCGCGGTAGCACTTATAGCCCGCAAGGGTCTTTGCGCTGTGCATCTTGTCCGTCATGTCTCTGTGCGGAATCAGCCCTCGGACACGAGTGAGTGACAGCAACGTTCCCGCGCCATCCTCAGAGCGGCGGTCTGTCTCTCGAAGAACGGTCTTGATGCGCCTGACTGACCAATGCCCCGGTACCCGCCCGAGCCATGGCAGCCCCGACTCCTTGTATTCCGCATACGGCTTGAGGTTCGGGATCATGCTTCGCCTTCTATGATCGCCCATACTCGATGGTAGCTGGCTCCACGCTCGCCCATCGCCGCTATCCACTCACTCAGGCCGGCAGCCCGCAGTCGGACGCGAACTTGGTGAAGTGGCTCGTCCGCCGTGACCCCAAGGCACATGGCGAGCGCCGGAGCCGCCGTCCGGGGAACACCGAGCAATCTTAGAGCCACGGCCTCATCAGTGTTTACGCCGTAGTAAACGCGCGCAGGCAGATTCCGCAGGCTACGCTGTTCGTTAGGCGACAAGTCATCGATTGCGTTTCCGAGGGTGAGGGACTGCAATGCGGACAGCCCCCAAGACGCGGTCTGCGTGAGCCTGCCAAACACGCTCTGGCAGCACTTGGTCATTGCAGCGACTGGGTCGGTTGTAGCCTCGCTGTTCTCCCCTTCCACGGGCTGACTAAAGTAGTCCGTTGCCATCTCAGTGAGCGGGCGCCCCTGAACCCAGTCACAGATGATTCGGGCGAGCTTGTCTCCGTCCGGACTCGCCCCACCAGTTACATCTTTCAGCGGATCGCGAAGCTCTGGTACCTGCAGCAACAGTCCCATCATTCGGCGGAGGTCATCTCTGCGGCCCGCGAACAATTCGGGCGACCAGACATCGTCGGGAAGGTTCTCCTGACTTAATCTGACAAGAGTGTTGCTGACCGACTCCCAAGAGAAGCCGGTAGCATCAACCAAGCTAAGCGGCTTCCCCTTAATTCGTTCGGCGTAGGCTTGAACGCCCTGTACCAGACTATCCGCCCATCCCCTGTGGCTCCTGCGCAGCGCTTGGAAACCGAGGGTACCTCGCAGAACCTGCTCGACTTGTGCTGCGAACTGCTCGTGGTTCCCGATCTGACGGTATGTATGAGCAAGATACTGAACGAACGCGGACCAACCGGGTTGATGCGCGAGCGATTCCAGCCGCAATAGCGAGCCCGTATCTACTGCTGCTTTTACCATGTCGATGAGAGTCGAATTGAGCTCGCCGACCGCCGCGTCGATGAACTGCTCGATGTCATGTTGTGTGGCATCATCCGTCGCTACAAGAGCGACGACACCGAGGTCACCCTGGTCAACGCGACCAGCTCGACCAGCGATGTTCCAGAAGTCTTGAGGAGGCATGTCGATCCGGAATGGAAACTTTCCTGACCGGTACTGGTGGCTCGCGAACACGACGCCGGACACCGGAAAGTTAACGCCTTGGGCGATGGTGGTAGTCGCGGCGAGGATACTGAG
>JAKACN010000042.1 GCA_021821365.1 Pseudomonadota bacterium
CGGTTGCGGGATCGAGTGCCGCCAGCCTGGCATGCAGGGCTGGCATGCCGCTTTGTTCCGCTTCTGCGTCGAGTCGCGCGCGCACGTTGGCATCCGCCTGCGGCAACGCGTCGAGCCCTTCGCGCAAGGCCTTGAAATAGAGCATGGTGCCACCGACGAGCAGCGGCAGTCTGCCGCGTTGCGTGATGTCGTCAACGAGGCGCAAGGCATCTTCGCGAAATTGCGCTGCGGAGTAGCTCTCGGCCGGGTCGAGGATGTCGATCAGGTGATGCGGCACTTCGGCGCGCTCGGCGGCGGTCGGCTTTGCCGTGCCGATGTCCATGCCGCGGTAGACCAGCGCCGAATCGACCGAGATGATTTCCGCGGGGATGTGCCGTGCAACCTCCAGTGCCGCGGCAGTCTTGCCGGACGCGGTCGGTCCCATGATGGCGACTGCCAACGGCATTTTGGTAGCAGTCATGACTGGCATTGCGAAGAAACGGGCATGCTCACCGCCTATTGCCCGCGCAGGAAAAGCTTGTCGAGATCAGACAACGCAAGTTGCACCCAGGTCGGCCGGCCGTGATTGCATTGGTCTGCGCGTTCGGTTGCCTCCATGTGGCGCAGCAGTGCATTCATCTCCGGGATGGTCAATGTGCGATGGGCGCGCACGGCGGTGTGGCAGGCGAGGGTGCCAAGCATCTCGTTGCGACGCTCGACCAGTACGCGTGAGCCGCCGAATTCGCGCACGTCGCGCAGCACGTCGCGTGCGAGTGATTGCGCGTCGGCATTTTTCAGCAACGCGGGAACGGCGCGCACGGCAAGTGTCGTGGGTGACAACGCGGTGATGTCGAAACCCAGCGCCTTCAGCGCATCGGCGTTTTCCTGCGCGGTGCCGACTTCGACCGGGTCGGCATAGAAGGTGACCGGAATGAGCAGGGGTTGCACCTGCATTGCATTGGCGTCCAGCGCATTTTTCAGCTGCTCGTAGAGAATGCGCTCGTGCGCCGCGTGCATATCGATGAGGATCAGGCCCTTCGAATTCTGCGCCAGCACGTAAACTCCGTGCAACTGTGCAAGCGCGAAACCGAGCGGATGTTCGTCATCGGGCAGTGCGCGCGGCGCGGATGCGACGGCGGGCGCAAGGCTGGCGTCTGGCGCACCTGCAAATAGCGCGCCGTAGCTGTCGGTCGTTTGCGCGACACCCAGCCCGGACGAGAATTGCGGCGCAAACGTGGCCTGCTGCGGCTCGCGTATCCAGGAGATGGATGCGCCAGGCGTAGCGACGGGCGCGGGTGTCGTGCCTGCGGAGGTGGCCGATGTCTGCGCCAGTGCGCGGCTGACGGCATGGAAGACGAACTGATGCACCGCGCGACTGTCGCGAAAGCGTACCTCGATTTTCGAGGGATGCACGTTGACGTCGACCAGTGCCGGGTCGAGATCCAGGGTCAGCACGTAGGAAGGATAGCGGTCGCCGTGCAATACGTCCTGATAGGCGGCGCGCACGGCATGCGTGAGCAGCTTGTCGCGCACGAAGCGGCCGTTGACATAGAAGTACTGCGCATCGGCGCGCGCTTTCGAGGCGGTCGGCAGGCCGACGAAACCATATAGCCGCAAGGGGCCGGCGGCTTCTTCGAGCGACAGGCGCGCGTTGGCGAATTCGCTGCCGAGAATGTGTGCGCTGCGCTTGTCGACCTCGCTGACGTTCCAGTGCTCGACCGTCTTGCCGTTATGCGACAGCGAAAACGCGACGTCCGGTCGCGACAGCGCGATGCGACGCACGACTTCGGCGCAGTGGCCGAATTCGGTCTGCTCCGATTTCAGGAACTTGCGGCGTGCCGGCGTATTGAAATACAGGTCGCGGACGTCGACCGTGGTTCCCTGCGCGCCGGAGGAGGGTATGACCTGACCGTGCTGGCCGCCGGCGATTTCCCATGCGTGCGGCGCACCCGCGGCGCGCGAGGTCAGCGTCATCTGCGCGACGGAAGCGATCGATGCCAGCGCCTCGCCGCGGAAGCCGAGCGTGATGACATTTTCCAGGTCGTCCAGCGAGGCGATCTTGGAGGTGGCGTGGCGCGCCAGCGCCAACGGCATCTGCTCGGGAGGAATGCCGCGTCCGTTGTCCGTGATGGCGATGCGTTTTACGCCGCCTTCTTCCAGTCGCACGGCGATCTGCGTTGCGCCTGCGTCCAGGGCATTCTCCAGCAGTTCCTTGACCACGGCCGAGGGGCGGTCGACCACCTCGCCGGCGGCGATTTGCGAGATGAGCTGATCGGAGAGCGCCTGGATCGGGCGGGCGGGGAGGTGCGGTGCGTTCATGGCGGGATTATAACGCTGCATCGACCTGTTTCTCAGGCAGGCAAGGATGCGGTCGGCCCAGGTTTTGAAAGAGTTTGTTCCATCTCTTCATGCGCGGCAAAGCGCTGGTGTATGATGCCCGCCATCTTTCAGCGGAGTATCAATGGACTTCATGCAATTCCTCGACATGATCTTGCATGTCGATAAATATCTCGGGCAGGTCATTTCGCAATACGGCACGATGGTGTATGCGGTGCTGTTTGCCATCGTGTTTTGCGAGACCGGCCTGGTGGTGCTGCCTTTCTTGCCGGGCGATTCGCTGCTGTTCATCGGCGGCGCATTTTGTGCCACCGGCGCGATGAACGAGTGGGCCCTGATGTTGCTCCTGATCGCTGCCGCGGTGAGCGGCAACACCGTGAATTACTGGATCGGCAGCGCGATCGGACACAAGGTCTTCACCCATGATTATCGATGGCTCGACAAGGACGCATTGCGCAAGACGCATGCGTTCTACGAGAACCATGGCGGCAAGACCATCATCCTGGCGCGTTTCATTCCGGTGGTGCGCACCTTCGCGCCGTTCGTGGCGGGTGTGTCCGACATGACCTTCGCCAGGTTCCAGTTCTTCAATGTGGTCGGAGCGACCGCATGGGTCGTCGGTCTGGTTGCGGCCGGCTATTTCTTCGGCAATATTCCCATCATCCGCGACCACCTGAACACCATCGTGCTGATCGGGGTCGGCGCGGCGGTCATTCCGGTTGCGCTGGGCGGACTCTGGAAGCTGTCGAGGCGGGGTTTGAAATGACATGCCTTCCAGCGGACAGCGACGCTGTCCGCTGGAATCCGACGGCGTTGAAGGGCTATGCGGAGATCTTCTCGATCAGGCCCATTTCCGTACTGGACATGAGCTTGTCGATGTCGACCAGGATCAGCATGCGCTGGTCGACGGTGCCCAGTCCGATCAGGTAATCGGTGTTGAGCGCGGTTCCCATTTCCGGTGCGGGCTTGATCTGCTCGGGCGAGAGGGTAATTACGTCCGACACGCTGTCCACCACCATGCCGACAATGCGGCCGCCGATGTTGAGGATGATCACGACGGTGAACTGGTCATAGGTCGGCGTGCCGAGATTGAACTTGATCCGCATGTCGATGATCGGCACGATGATGCCGCGCAGGTTGACCACGCCCTTGATGAAATCCGGCGCGTTCGCGATGCGCGTCGGTTCTTCGTAACCGCGCAGTTCCTGCACTTTCAGGATATGGATGCCGTATTCCTCCTTGCCCAAGGTGAAGGCGAGGAATTCGTTGGTGGAGGTATCCATTTCCGATGCGGTCGCTGCAATGCTGGCTGTTGTCGTTTGCGTCATGTCGCTAGTCCTTTTCGATAGTGCCCCAATGGCCAAGAGCGGATTCAGCCTGGCTTTCCACAAACGCGCGGGGGGAGTCCGGAACGGAACAAATCATTTCCGTACCACAACAAAAGAGTAGCAGAGTCTGTGCCGGAATGCGATATCGCGCGACAAGGTGTTGCGCTGCAAGATCCGCCCAAGGATGCACGGAGATTACCCGACCGCGGTGGCGCCCGTCATGTCATCCGGTTTTTTGCCAGCGGCGGGTTCTTCGCGAAGTATTTCCTGATTCCCTTCAGCACCGCGTCGGCCATTTTCTCCTGGTAGGCATCGTCGGTCAGCTTCGCTTCCTCTTCCGGATTCGAGATGAAGGCGGTTTCGATCAGGATGCTGGGAATGTCCGGCGCCTTCAGCACCGCAAAGCCGGCCTGTTCGACGGCGGCCTTGTGCAGCCGGTTGATGCCGCCGATTTCGCCGAGCACGGCTTTCGCCAGTTTCAGGCTGTCGTTGATCTGTGCGGTGGTGGACAGGTCGAGCAGCACGCTGGCGAGCTGCTTGTCATGCACTTTGATATTGACGCCGCCGATCAGGTCGGCCGCGTTTTCCTTGTTCGCCAGCCAGCGCGCCGCAGTGGAGGATGCGCCTTTTTCGGACAGTACAAATACCGATGATCCGTGCGCGGTGGATTCGACCCACGCGTCGGCATGGATCGAAACGAACAGGTCGGCCTGCACCTTGCGGGCTTTTTGCACCCGCACGTGCAAGGGGACGAAATAATCGGCGTCGCGCGTGAGCATGACGCGCATGTTCGGCTGGCCTTCGATCTTGCCCTTGAGGCGCTTGGCGATCGACAGCACGACATCCTTCTCGCGGCTGCCGGCACGTCCGATCGCGCCCGGGTCTTCGCCGCCGTGGCCGGGGTCGAGCGCGATCGTGATCATGCGTGTCAGGATCGCCGGTTTGTCGTCCTTGGGGTCGATTCTCGCGGTCTGCACGTCGCGCTGGGGCGCGGTCGGGGCGGCAGGCAGCGGTTCCGCCCTGGCATCCATGCCGGGTGGCGCAGGATCGGCAGGCTTGTCGCTGCCCCATTCGCCCTTGGCGATCAGGGCGGCGATCGGGTCCGGCGGATTGACCGGATAGAGGTCGAAAATCAGGCGATGCCTGTATTCGCCGATCGGTGCGAGTGTGAAGACCTGCGGATTGACTTCCTCCTTCAGGTCGAACACCAGGCGTACCACGTTGGGCCGGTTCTGGCCGACGCGCACGTTCTTGATGTAGGGGTCGTTCGGCTCGATCTTGGCGACCAGCTGCTTGAGCGTGGCATTGAGTTCCAGGCCTTCGATGTCGACTACCAGCCGCTCCGGATCCTTGACGATGAAGTGACTGGCCTTGAGGTTGCTGTCGTTTTCGAGCGTGACGCGGGTATAGTCTTCGGCCGGCCAGACGCGCACGGCGAGGATCTGTGCGGCGCGCGCGGGCAGCGAGGCGAAAACGGAAAGGAGCAGCGTTCCACCGGCCTTGAGGACGGTGCGGCGCGTCCTGGAGGCGGCAGCAGGCTTCACAGGTTCGGTGCGAAGTTCAGACGGTCGAGACATTGGCAACCCTGTTCGGACAAGCCTTGTAATTCTATATCACGTCCGTCGCCGGAAATGCGTAAATGCACCTCGATGTCTGGCGCGGGCAACACCCCGACTGCCCTTTCCGGCCATTCGATTACGCAGACCGTGTTGTCGTTGAAGTGGTCGCGAAATCCGGCGTCCAGAAATTCCTCCGGGCCGGCGAGGCGGTACAGGTCGAAGTGGATCACCTCGACTTCGCGCCCGCCGAGCATGACGCGATACGGTTCGGCCAGCGTGTAGGTCGGGCTTTTGACGTGACCGGCATAGCCTGCGGCGTGCAGCATGGCGCGGGTGAGCGCGGTCTTGCCGGCCCCAAGGTCGCCATGCAGATAGAGGGTGAGGCCCGGCGCAAGCGCGCGCGCCATTGCGGCGCCGAGCGCGGCGGTGCCTTCTTCGTCATGCAGGTAGGTCTGGAAGTGCTGCATCTCGTAAAATGGATTCTTTATCGCGTTTGACGCGGGCGCGACGTGCCCGCGCTGCAAAAAGTTGTGCCATGAATTTCCCCGACCACAATCTGTCCGCACTCGCCTTGTCCATCAAGGCGTGGGGGCGCGAACTGGGCTTTTCCGAAATCGGGATCGCGGATGTCGATCTGTCCCATGCGGAACCCGGCCTGCGGGCCTGGCTGGCGGCGGGGCATCACGGCGACATGGATTATATGGCAGCGCACGGGATGAAGCGCGCCCGCCCGCCGGAACTGGTGCCGGGAACGATCCGAATCATCACCGCGCGCATGAATTACCTGCCACACGATGCAGGCGACGACTGGCGCGATCGGGAAGAGGCGCGCAATGCCCATGCACAGAATGCAGCCATCTCGGTGTATGCGCGCGGCCGCGATTACCACAAGGTGTTGCGTTCGCGCCTTCAGCAGTTGGCCGACCGCATCCGCACTGAAATTGGCGATTTCGGCTTTCGCGTATTCACCGATTCGGCGCCGGTGCTGGAGGTCGAGCTGGCGCAGAAATCCGGCATCGGCTGGCGCGGCAAGCATACCCTGTTGCTGAACCGCCATGCCGGTTCCATGTTCTTCCTCGGCGAACTGTATACCGACCTGCCGCTGCCGGTGGACGAGCCGGGTGGCGCGCACTGCGGGCAGTGCCGCGCCTGCATCGATGTCTGCCCGACGCAGGCCATCCTCGGTCCGTACCGGCTGGATGCGCGGCGTTGCATTTCCTATCTCACCATCGAACTCAAGGGCAGCATTCCGCTGGAACTCCGGCCGCTGATCGGCAACCGGGTGTATGGCTGCGACGACTGCCAGCTGGTCTGCCCATGGAACAAGTTCGCGGAACGCGCGACGCTGCCGGACTTCGACGTGCGCAACGGGCTCGACAATGCGACACTGGTCGAGCTGTTCACGTGGACGGAGGAGGAGTTCAACCGCAGGCTGGAGGGCAGTCCGATACGGCGCATCGGGCATGAGCGCTGGCTGAGGAATATCGCCGTTGGACTCGGGAATGCGGCCGGGCAGATGCCGAATGGACCGGAAATCGTCGCCGCCTTGCGGGCGCGAGCGGATCATCCTTCCGACATGGTGCGCGAACACGTTGCCTGGGCGCTCGCGCGGCATGCAGCCGCCTCAGCGGGTCAGGCCGAGCCAGATCGGCAGGGTCAGCACTGACAGCGCGGTACCGGCGGAAATCAGGAAAGCGACGAAAGGCCCGTTGCCACCCATGCGCGCAGCGAGGACGTAGGCGCTGGATGCGGTCGGCAGCGCGCAGAACATCACTGCGATCTGCAACTGCAGCGGCGGCAAGCCGATCCAGCATCCCAATGCATAGGCGATGGCGGGCAGCGCAAGCAGCTTGACGGCCAGGAAGTAGGCGGCCAGGCCTTTCGCTTCATGCAATCCCGACAGGCGCAGGCCGGCGCCGACGGCGATCAGGCCGACCGCGATCGAGGCAGTTCCCATGCGCGAGAGCGTGGCGCCGATCACTTCCGGCAAGTGCAGGCCGAGCAGGTTGAATGCCATGCCGGAAGCAGTCGCGATCAGCAGCGGGTTCTTCGCCAGCTCCGCCAGCAAGCCGCCGCTCTTGTGCACCAGCGCATGCACCGCCGCCATGTTGCAGATCGGGACGGCGAAGCCGATGATCAGCGCCACCAGCGACGTGCCCTGTTCCCCGGCGAGCCGCGACGCGATCGCCAGCGCGATGTAAGAATTGAAACGAAATGCGGTCTGCACGCCGGACTCGAACATCATCGGCGGACTGCGGAACAGCGGCCTGGCCAGCCAGCCCAGCGCGACGCCGCTGCAGGTGCCGATGAGCGCCACGGCCAGCATCTTCCCGGTGCTGCCGAAATCGAATGCGGTGCGCGCGGTGGAGTAGAACAGCAGCGCAGGGAACAGGAAAAAGTAGATCAGCTTCTCCAGCCCGCTCCAGAACGGCGTTCCCCAATCCGTGAAGCGCATCAGCAGGAAGCCGAGCAGGATCAGCGCGAAATCGGGGAAGAGCAGCGTAATAATCGACATGGGGCGGCGAACATGGGTCCACGGAAAACGTCAATGGTAGCTGCGTTCCGGTTTTGTTGCCGTAAGTGGTAACTCGCAGTGATGGGGGCTTTGCTGCATCCATTAAGGCTGTCCACGAAAAACACAAAAAACACGAAAAGATTTTTTCAGTCTTTCGTGTTTTTTGTGTTTTGTGTGGACATTAGAAGTTATTTCAACAGGCGTGCCAGCTCCACCGCTGTCTTCACGTTCATCTTGTCGAAGATGTGGGCGCGGTGGACCTCGACCGTGCGCATGCTGATGCCGAGATCGTCGGCGATGACCTTGTTCATCTTGCCGGCCAGGATGAGGTCGAGCACTTCGCGTTCGCGGATGGAGAGCGCGGCGAGGCGCGACTGGACCTCGTCGGCGGCGCCGGCTTCCAGCGAGGCGGCGAGCGCCTCCTGCACGCGGTCCATCAGCTTGTTGTCGTTGAAGGGCTTCTCGAAGAAATCGAAGGCGCCGCGCTTGAGGGTGTCGACTGCCATCGGCACGTCGCCGTGACCCGTCAGGAAGATGACCGGCATCCGCCTGGTGAGGCCGCGCGCGGTGAGCGTGTCGAACAGGGCCGCGCCGCTGATGTCCGGCATGCGCACGTCGAGCAAAATGCATTCGCCTTGCGGGTCGAAGCCCTTGGCCTGTTCCAGCGCGACGAGGAATGCGGCACCGCTTTCATACGCTGTTGCCTCAATCGAGCGGGAACGCGCGAGCCATGTGAGCGAGTCACGAATGACTTCCTCGTCGTCGACAATGTGCAGCATTCAGTCTCCTCGATGTTGCCGGAATGGCAGGCACCTTGATCGGGGATCGATGGTTTCCATCACCGATCGCGATTCCAGCCACCAGTCAGGTGCGGCAAGCCGCTATTTGCCGTTGATTATCGCTGAATCTGCGGCGGAAGGCACGGTTGAGTCGACCGGGCCCGGCAGCGAGAAGCGGAAGATCGTGCCGCCACCCGGATTGTCGGCATGGACGAGCGTCCCTCCGTGAAATTCGACGGCTGTGCGGCAGATGTTCAGGCCCATGCCCATGCCTTCGGCCTTCGTCGAGAAGAAGGGAGAGAACAGGCGCTCCGCCACTTCCGCCGAGATGCCGTGGCCGTTGTCGATAACGGAGATGACGACGGTCTGCGGCTGGGCGGCATGGCGTTCGGCGGTGATCCGCAGGATGCGGCGCTCGGGAGGAATGCTTTGCATCGATTCGATGGCGTTGCGCGTCAGGTTGAGCATCACCTGTTCCAGCATGACGCGGTCGGCCAATACGACCGGCAGGTCCGGTTCGATGCGGGTATTGATTGCCACAAAACATTGCTGCGCTTGCAATTCGATCAACGGTATCACGCTGTCGATCAGTTCTGTCACGGTCATCGGCTCGCGGCTCGGTTCGCGACGTTTCACGAAAGTGTGCACGCTGCGAATGATGTGCCCCGCGCGCTGTGCCTGGGCACCTGCTTTCTCCAGCGCCGGCTTGAGCAGTTCGAGATCGAGGCTGCCTGGCTGCGCTGCATGGTTGTTGATCATGTTGAGCGCGCCGGTGGTGTAGCTGGAGATCGCCGCGAGCGGCTGGTTGAGCTCGTGCGCCAGGGTCGATGCGATTTCGCCCATGGTGGCGAGACGGGCGCTGGCCTGCAGTTTTTCCTGCTGGCGACGGTTCAGGTCTTCCACCTGTTTGCGGTCGGAGATGTCGAGGATGGATCCCATCCAGCCGGTCTGCTTGCCGGTGTCGTCGACCAGCGGCGATTCGAAGATCAGCACCGGGAAGCGCTCGCCGCTGGAGCGCTGGAAGACTGTCTCGAACTGCGGCGTCACCTGGCCGGCCAGCACCTGGCTGAGGCGCTGCTGGTATTCGTTCATGGATTCCGGTGCCCAGTAGGGCATCGGCGGCGACCGGCCGACCAGCTTCTCGGCCGGAATGCCGACCATTTCGCAAAAGGCCGGATTGACGTAGGTGATGCGGCCGTTCAGGTCGCGTGCGCGCAGCCCCGTCATCAGCGAGTTTTCCATGGCAGTACGGAAGGCCACCTGCTGGCGCAGCGCGCCTTCTGCGGCCAGCCGGCGGTTGATGTCGCGCCATAGCGCGTACAAGCTCCAGAGCAGGCCGAGCGACAGGGCGATGACGGAAGCGACCAGCAGGCTCGGCAGCAGTTTGGGCTCGCCCTTGACGCTGTTGGTGCGCAGGGCGAGAGTCACGCCCGGCAGTTCGAGCGGGCGACGGTGGGTGTATACCCCGCGCCCCGAGCCACCCGCCGCGCGGGCTTCGAGCACATTGTCATCCTGGTCCGTGATGGCGATTTCATTGTCCTGTGCAAACCACCACGGCACCATTTCACTCAGGATGTTCGCCAGCGAGTAGCTCGCCGCAAGGTCGCCGATGTACTCGTCGCCCCGGAACAGGGGGACGTGGTAATCGAGCGTCATGGCGCCGGACATGTGCTGGGCGCGCGCCGGATTGCTGTACCTCGGTGCCCGCGATTTGCGCGCGTCGTCCGCGGCAATGATCGACTCGACCGGATAATCCCTCAGCGACACCGGCGCGTCATCGGTCGATACGACGACGTTGCCGTCGGCATCGAACTGCGCAATGCGCGAGATTTCGTGGTTGTTGCGGATCAGCGTGGTGATCCGGTCGCGCACGCGCTTCGTGGATGACGATCCGGTGCCGATTTCGGTCGCGATCAGACGCAGGCTTTCATCATCCCGGCTGAGCTGGAACTGGATGGTCTGCTCCACCCACAAGGTATCCGCGATGAGCTGCTCCTGGCGTTCGTTGGCCTCCATCCGCTGTGTCTGCCACGGCAGCCACAGGAGCGTCGAGAGGAACACGAAAACCAGCAGGATGGGCAGCAGCCAGCGCCACGCCTGGCGGCGTGTCGGAAAGACAAAATTGAACTTCTGGCGGAATTTGCGGCTGAACATGAGCCTAGTGTAATTCAGGGGCTGCCGGATGCATGCGTGGCGCAGTTGTGGTTATCCACAGTTGTGACGGGTGGCAAGGCTGACGACAATACCCTTGCAGATCCGAAAAGGTCTTGATCCACCCATCTTAATGGAGACATTCATGAAGCTAAAAACCCTGGTTTTCGCCCTGTCCGCCGCAGCCATCGTCAGCGGCAATGCCTTTGCGCAGGCCCCGATCGTCATCAAGTTCAGCCATGTCGTGGCCAACGATACGCCGAAGGGCAAGGCCGCGGAGCGTTTCAAGGAGCTTGCCGAAAAGGCAACCAAGGGGCGCGTGAAGGTCGAGGTGTATCCGAACAGCACGCTGTACAAGGATAAGGAAGAACTGGAAGCGCTGCAACTCGGCGCCGTGCAAATGCTGGCGCCGTCGCTGGCCAAGTTCGGTCCCCTCGGCGTGAAGGAATTCGAAGTGTTCGACATTCCGTACATCTTCCCGAGCAAGGATGTGCTGTATCGCGTGACCGAAGGCCCGATCGGCAAGCAGCTGTTCCAGAAGCTGGAATCCAAGGGCATCACCGGCCTGGCCTACTGGGATAACGGCTTCAAGGTCATGTCCGCCAACAAGCCGCTGCACCATCCGGCCGACTTCAAGGGCCTGAAGATGCGCATCCAGTCCTCCAAGGTGCTGGACGCCCAGATGCGCGCCCTCGGCGCCAACCCGCAGGTGATGGCCTTCTCCGAGGTCTACCAGGCGCTGCAGACCGGCGTGGTCGACGGCACCGAGAACCCGCCGTCCAATCTGTATACCCAGAAGATGCATGAAGTGCAGAAGCACGTGACCGTCTCCAACCACGGCTATCTGGGCTATGCGGTGATCGTCAACAAGAAGTTCTGGGACGGCCTGCCGGCCGACATCCGCACCGAACTGGAAGGTGCGATGAAGGAAGCGACCAAGTACGCCAACGCGATTGCGCAGCAGGAAAACGACCAGGCGATGGAAGCGGTCAAGAAGTCGGGCAAGTCGACCGTCTACACCCTGACCGACGCCGAGAAGGCTGAGTGGCGCAAGGCCCTGCAGCCGGTGCAGAAGGACATGGAAGGCCGCATCGGCAAGGACCTGATCCAGGCCGTCAACAAGGAATCCGCAGCACTGGGTTTCAAGTAATCCAATGACGGCACGCATGCGGGCGGCAGCCCGCATGGCTTCATCATGGCTTAGAGAGGCTGCCTGTGCAGCCTCTCTGCCTAACAGGAGAATTTATGAAGTTTCTCGATCATCTGGAGGAGTGGTTCATCGCGACGCTGATGGGCGCTGCCACCGTCGTGATCTTTATCGCGGTGCTGCATCGCTATGCATCCGGCCTGGCCATTCCCGGCCTGCAGGACTGGCTCATTGCCCTCAATACCAGCTGGGCGCAGGAGCTGTGCATCTATATGTTCGTGTGGATGGCCAAGTTCGGCGCCGCTTACGGGGTACGCACCGGCATCCACGTTGGCGTCGACGTCCTGATCAATCGCCTGAACACGCCGTGGCGCAACAAGTTCATCATTTTCGGCCTGCTCGCGGGCGCATTGTTCACAGGGATCGTCGGCACGCTGGGCGCCAGGTTCGTATTCGAGCTGAGCCATACGGACAGTTCGTCGGAGGTGCTGGAACTGCCCATGTGGATGGTTTATTCCGCCGTACCGCTCGGGTCCTACCTGATGTGTTTCCGCTTCCTGCAGGTGACCTGGTCTTTCATCAAGACCGGCACGTTGCCGAAGCACGATCACTCGCATGTTGAAGGTATCGAAGACGAAGCCAAGGGAGCACAAGCATGAATGCCGCGTTTATCTTCGTCCTTCTGATCGTGCTGATGCTGACCGGCATGCCGATCTCGATTTCCCTCGGCCTGACGGTATTGACCTTCCTCTTCACGATGACGCAGGTGCCGATCGAATCGGTCGCGCTGAAGCTGTTCACCGGCATCGAGAAATTCGAGATCATGGCGATCCCGTTCTTCATCCTGGCGGGCAACTTCCTCACGCATGGGGGTGTCGCGCGGCGCATGATCAATTTTGCAACGTCGATGGTCGGCCACTGGCATGGCGGCCTGGCGCTGGCGGGCGTGGTGGCCTGCGCGCTGTTCGCCGCAGTGTCGGGTTCGTCGCCGGCGACCGTGGTGGCGATCGGTTCGATCATCATGCCCGCCATGGTGCGCCAGGGTTATCCGAAAGGTTTCGGCGCCGGCGTGATCACCACGTCGGGGGCGCTCGGCATCCTGATTCCGCCCTCGATCGTGATGGTGATGTATTCGGTCTCGACCAACACCTCGGTCGGCAAGCTGTTCATGGCTGGCGTGATCCCGGGCCTGATGCTGGCGACCATGCTCGGCGTCACTACCTGGATGCTGGCGAAAAAGCATGACTACCCGCGCATGAAAAAGGCGAGCTGGTCCGAACGCTTAACCGCGTTCCGCAAGAGCGTGTGGGGGTTGCTGCTGATCGTGATCGTGATGGGGGGTATCTATACCGGTGTCTTCACGCCGACCGAAGCGGCTGCGATGTCCGCCGTGTATGCCTTCGTCATCGCCGTGTTCGTCTACAAGGATATGGGCCTCAAGCAGGTGCCGAAGGTTCTGCTGGATTCGGCATCGATGTCGGCGATGCTGCTGTATATCATCACCAATGCGGTGCTGTTCTCGTTCCTGATGACCAGCGAAAACATTCCGCAGGCAATGGCCGGCTGGATCATGGACAAGGGTTTCGGCCAGGTCAGTTTCCTGCTGGTGGTGAACGTGTTGCTGCTGCTTGCGGGTAACGTGATGGAACCATCGTCGATCGTCCTGATCATGGCGCCGATCCTGTTCCCGGTGGCGACGACCCTGGGCATCGATCCGGTTCATTTCGGCATCATGATGGTGGTGAACATGGAAGTGGGCATGTGCCATCCGCCCGTCGGCCTGAACCTGTATGTGGCGTCAGGCATTACCAAGATGGGTATTACCGAGCTCACGGTAGCTGTGATGCCATGGCTGCTCACGATGCTGGCATTCCTGTTGATGGTGACATACATACCGCAACTGTCGCTATGGCTGCCCAACCTGCTTTTCTAGGACCGCCGGTTGTCGTGCGATAGAAAGAGGCGCGTCTGCGGACGCGCCTTTTTTGTTGATATCCCATCAGCCCTGTTGTTTTTTTCGGCGCTATCCCGGCAAGTCTTGATCTAAGTGAAATACACAATGGATGTCCTGTGGCAACACGTTTATGATCAAGAGAAAATCCGTTCGCCCCGGCAGAAACGACAAACAGCCGAAGTGACGTTGGGTGGCGCGATCTCGCCCGGTGTCATGATGGGGATGTAGCAACAATTCCTTTCCAGGGGAGCGTCAAATGAGTGTCGATCAAACGACGAGCGAGCGCATCTTGCGGCCGGCAATCGGCCTGCTGAACGGCATGCGCTTCCTGCCGAAAACCCTCCTGATTTCTTCCATGGGAATCATTCCGCTGCTGGTGCTTTTCTTCATGCTGCAGCGCGAACTGATGGCCAATGCTGCCTTCGCGGCGAGGGAACGCGTGGGTGTCGCCCATGTGCAGCAGTTGCTGCAATTGACCCGGCTGGGCGAGACTGCGCGCGCGTTCGCCAATGCGGCGCAGGAGGGGAACGACGCCGCTCTGGTCAGCGCCTATGCGGACATGCGCAACCGTGCCGGCGAGCAGGTGAAGAAGATCGACGCCATGCGCGGCATGATCGGCGATCTGGAACTGTCCAAGGAGTGGCAGGCGGTCCGGCAGCAATGGGAGCAGGCGCAGAAGGCCAGTGGCGAGACGACCGACCCGGCATACCGGAAGTTCACCGCCGAACTGCAGAAGCACATCAAGCAGGTCGCTACGCACTCGAACCTGGCAATGGATCCGGATGTCGATTCTTTTTATCTGATGAATGCCGTCACCGCGTCTCTGGTCACGCTCTCCGCGGATCTGGATGATATCCGCAGCCTGGCCGCCGGCGCGATTGCGCGCAAGGAAATCACCTTGCAGGAAGCACGCAAGGCGTCGGAACTTGGCGTCCTGGCGAAGCGTTCGATGGCGGATGCGGCGGCGGACATCGATGCGGCGATCGCACAGAATCCGGCGCTGGGCAAGGACCTGGGCAACGCGCACAAGCAACTGGACGCGTTGCAGGAAATGCTGAATTCGCACGCCGGCGATCTGTCGAACAGCCCGATCTTCCAGTTGGCGCCGCGCGATTATCTCGACAAGACCGCGCAGGCGACAGACGGCCTGTTCAAGCTTGCCGAACAGGCATCGAACAGCCTCGAGAGCCTGCTCGCCGCGCGCCAGAGCAGCCTGCGCCAGCGCCAGCTCATGTTCCTTGTGCCCATCGTGCTCGCGGCGATGCTCGCGGCCTACTTCATGCTCGCGTTCTATACCGCCTTCCGCGCCAATCTCGGCATGCTGGAAGCCTCTGTCAAGCGCATGCATGGCGGCGACCTGGGGCCGGATCCGGAAGCGCGTTCGCAAGACGAGCTGGGTGCCATTCTGCGGCAGGTCAGCGAAATGAAGGGCCATCTGTCGTCCATGATCGCCAATGTGCGCGACAGTGCTTCGCTGATCGATACCGGCTCGCATGAAATCGCCAGCGGCAATGCCGACTTGTCCGCGCGCACCGAATCGCAGGCCGGCTCGCTGCAGGAGACGGCTTCATCGATGGAAGAACTCACCACCACCGTTCGCCAGAACGCCGACAACGCGCGGCAGGCGAATCAGCTGGTGATGTCGGCGTCCGGCGTGGCGATGCGTGGCGGGCACGTGGTCGGACAGGTGGTCGACACGATGGGTTCGATCAAGGACAGCTCGCGCAAGATCGTCGACATCATCGCAGTGATCGACGGCATCGCCTTCCAGACGAATATCCTCGCGCTCAATGCCGCGGTGGAAGCAGCGCGCGCCGGCGAACAGGGACGCGGCTTCGCCGTGGTCGCGGCGGAAGTGCGCACGCTGGCGCAGCGGTCGGCGGCGGCCGCGAAGGAAATCAAGGAACTGATTGGCGATTCGGTGGAAAAGGTCGATGCCGGCAGCAAGCTGGTGGACGAGGCGGGCCGAACGATGGATGAGATCGTCAGCTCGGTCAAGCATGTCGCCGACATCATGGGCGAAATCACCGCTGCCAGCCAGGAACAGAGCGGCGGCATCGAGGAGCTGAACAGGGCGATCGGCCAGATGGATGAAATGACGCAGCAGAACGCTGCCCTGGTGGAACAGGCGGCCGCAGCGGCGCAAAGCATGCAGCAACAGGCAGCCCTGCTGGCGCAGGCCGTTTCGGTATTCAAGCTGGATGCCGGCGCCGCCGCTCCGTCCCGACAGATCGGCGCGGCGCGACCGGCGCCGCACGCAAAATCCGCAGCAAAACCGGTCGCCAGGCCGCATTCCGCGCTCGCCCAGGCACGCAATAGCGACGAGTGGGAGGAGTTCTGAGCTACCGGGGTGCCGGCGGCCTTTGCCGTCGACAGCCAGTTGAAAGATTTGTCATGTAATCTTGGAAAGCTTGATGCATCGGCAAGCCGGTCGTTGTCGTGCATGGATAATGCGGCAATAATCAGGGCCGGCGGCACTTTTACCGGCGCGATCGTTCCCATGTTCATTGGGCGCATGACGCGATGGGCCGCCTCGCCGCGTCATGGGAAAATCATCAATCATCCAGGAGTGTCATGGAATTCGGCTCAGCACAATTCGGGGTTGCCACCCTGCAGATCATCCTCATCGATATTGTCCTGAGCGGCGACAACGCGGTCGTCATCGGTCTCGCGTGCCGCAGGCTGCCGGCGCATCAGCGCAGGCTCGGCATCCTCTGGGGCATGGGCGGCGCAATCGGATTGCGCGTCGTGCTGATCTTTTTCGCGGTGGCATTGCTGGCGATTCCTTACCTGAAAGTCGTCGGCGGTGCGCTGCTAATGTGGATCGGCATCAAACTGCTGCGGCCGGAAGAGGAGGGAGACAGCGAGATCCGGGCCGGCGATACGCTGTGGGAGGCGGTCAAGACCATCGTCCTTGCCGACGTGGTGATGAGCCTGGACAACGTGGTCGCCATCGCGGCGGCCGCGCGCAACAGCCAGCTGCTGGTGATCTTCGGCCTGCTCGTGAGCGTGCCGATCATCATGCTCGGCAGCCAGCTGGTCATGAAGCTGATGGACCGTTTTCCCATCGTCATCACCGGCGGCGGCGCCTTGCTCGGCTGGCTCGCGGGAGGCATGGCGGTCAGCGACATCGCATTCAGCGATTGGGCGCAAAGCGCCTTTCCCGCTTCGCACTGGGCCGCCCCCCTCCTGGGCGCCTGCGTGGTCGTCGCCGTTGGCAAGTGGCTTGCGGCACGGGACGAGACACGGCGCGAGCTTGCGCTGGAAGATATTGCGCACGACAAACCGGATTCGTCCGAGGCAGGCCAGGGCGGCCATGACTGAGATGCTTGTGGGAGAAAAATCATGCTGAAAACCCTATTGGCGGTAGATGGCTCGGAGAATTCCCTGCGCGCCGCCGCTTATGTCATCAAGCGGGCATCGGCCGCCAAGGACCAGCACCAGGTGCAACTGGTGAACGTGCAGCATCCTTTCCATGGCGATATCAGCGCATTCATCGGCGCCGCGCAGGTCAAGCAGTATCACCACGACGAGGGGATGAAGGCGATCGTCGCGGCGCGCGCGATGCTGGATGAAGCGGGCATCACCTATCAGTACCATCTATTCGTCGGCGACCCGGCGGCGACCATCGTTCGCTGCGCGCAGGACATGAGCTGTGACGAAATCGCTCTCGGCACGCAAGGTCATTCCGCGCTTGCCGGCCTGTTCATGGGCTCGGTGTCGACCAAGGTCGTCTCCATGTCCGTCGCGCCGGTGTTGCTCGTCAAGTAATACCCTGCCTGCAGACGGGTGAATCGGCGGCGGCCCGGCAGATTTGATTTATGCTATGGGCATGAACGCTTCCTCAACCACTGCCATATTTTCCGCCATCGTCGAAGCGCCCTTCGGCGCCATTGGCGTGCGCACCGAACCGGGAGTTCTGCGCGAATTGGTTTACCTGCCGCGCAGCTTCAACGAGAAAGCGCCGACCGACGTCATTGCCGAACAGGCGGTGCGCCAGGTCGAGCAATATTTCGACGACCCCGACTTCCGGTTCGACCTGCCGTTGGCCGATGTCGGTACCGATTTCCAGCGTCGCGTCTGGAAGACCATTTCCGCCATTGCGCGCGGTGACGTACTGACCTACGGGCAGATTGCGAAGCAGATACGTTCCGCGCCGCGCGCCGTGGGGCAGGCATGCGGCGCAAACTGGTATCCGCTGATCATCCCCTGCCATCGCGTCACCGCGTCCGGCGGCCTGGGCGGTTTTTCCAATCATGATGACGAGGCCGGCTTCCATGTCGGCGTGAAGCGCTGGCTGCTCGCGCACGAGGGCGCCAAGGGATACCTGTGAGCGACACCGTGTCAGCGAACCAGGCAGCGATCGACGAATTCTGCGATACGCTATGGCTGGAGGATGGCCTGGCGAAGAACTCGCTGGATGCTTACCGCCGCGACATGGCGCTGTTCGGAAACTGGCTGCATGCGGAGCGCGGCAAGGCGCTCTACGCGGCGCAGGCCATCGACATCAACGATTATTTCGCGGCAAGGCATGCCGAAACCAAGGCGACATCGGCCAATCGTCGCCTCGCCGTGTTGCGCCGTTTTTTCCAGCTTGCTTTGCGGCAGAACAGGATTGACAGCGATCCCTGCCTGAAAATGAAGTCGGCAAAACAGCCGCCGCGCACGCCGAAGACCTTGTCCGAGGCACAAGTGGATGCGCTGCTGGCTGCGCCGGATGTCAACACGCCGCTCGGCCTGCGCGATCGCACCATGCTCGAACTCATGTATGCGAGCGGCCTGCGCGTGTCCGAACTGGTGCTGCTGAAGACCATCGAACTCGGTATGAATGAAGGTGTGCTGCGCATCACCGGCAAGGGCAGCAAGACTCGCCTGGTGCCGTTCGGCGAAGAGGCGCGCGGATGGATCGAGCGTTATCTGAAGGAGGGCCGCGCGGTGATCCTGAACGGCCAGGTGGACGATGCCTTGTTCGTGACCGCGCGCGGCGGCGCGATGACGCGCCAGATGTTCTGGACCCTGATCAAGAAGTATGCTTTCCAGGCGCAGATCAACGCGCCCATGTCGCCGCATACGCTCCGCCACGCATTCGCGACGCACCTGCTGAACCATGGCGCGGACCTGCGCGTGGTGCAACTGTTGCTGGGGCACGCCGACATTTCCACGACGCAGATTTATACGCATGTCGCACGCGAGCGCTTGAAGAAGTTGCACGCATTGCACCATCCGCGCGGATGAGCTTGCACCGGCTGGCGGCGCAGGGCGCGCGGATGCATCACGAGGAGGAGTCGACCCATGATCACACGCATCTGGCGCGGCTGGACCACGCCGCATAACGCGCCCATCTACCAGGACCTGCTGCTCAACGAGATCTTTCCCGGCATCGAGGCGCGCAAGGCGCCGGGCTATCGCGGCATTTCGCTGGTTCGACGCGAGCTGGACGGGGAAGTCGAATTCGCCACCATCATGTGGTTCGATTCGATCGATGCCGTGAAAGCCTTTGCCGGCGACCAGTATGAGCTCGCGGTCGTGCCGCCGAAAGCGAGAGCGGTGCTATCGCGTTTCGATGCGACGTCGGCGCACTACGACACGGTGGTGACGCCGCCGGCCATTGACAATGCGGCAATTTCGATGCGCTGATGTATCTTACCCACAAAAGCTGTGGCCAATTCTGTGGACAAGTCGGGATAAGCTGCGCTATGTTCATGAATACCAAGGAGATTGCATCCTTGGTGAAAATCAAGGCAGGGAACACTGCCCGATCTCAAACCAGGCCGGTGAGCCTCTTGCTGCATCCCATGCAGCTTGCCTATTCAAGAAGGTCGTCATGGAGACTTTACGCACGATTTCCTACGTCGCACTTGTGATCGCCACTTTCGTGGCCACCTACTGGATCGCCCAGATCTAGTCGCCCGTCACACCCCAGTTCACGGTTTCTGCCGGACATTCGACAGCGATTGCTGCGTTGCCCATCCTTGCGATGGCAACACGATCGCTCCGGTGGGCGTCTTGCACCCGCCGCCGATTGCCTCGGCATAAACCTCACATCGAGGTGTGGCGGATCACTGGTTTCTTCGGGCTGCGGCCCGACTGTTCGTGCATGCCCGAATCACTTCCGAGTTTTTCCCTGCACGTTCTGCCGCATCGCATTGGGGTGAACGCGCTCGCCCGCGGGTTGCTTTTGGCCGAAAAAGAACGGACCGCATGCGGTCCGTTCTTTCACTCCCGGCGGGAAATTACTTCCGGGCGCGGTTGGCGGTCTTTTCGGCGGCTTGCGTGAACTGGTTCACGGCCGCATTCATGTTTGCTTCCATCACTTCGGCTGCCTGCTTGGTCGTGCGGGTGAATTGCTCGTAGCCCGCGTTGGCGTTACCGATCGCGGACTTGACGATGGCGATCACGTTTTCCGAGCCGGCGGGTGCGTTCTTCGAAACGTCTTCGACCAGCGAGGAAACCTTGCGGCCCGCTTCGGCGATCTGCTCCTCGGTCGCGCGGCTGAATTCCGCCTGCGCGCTGGTGGCAATACCGGCCAGGTGGCGACCATAGGCGATCGCCTTGGCGGCAACGGGCTGCGCCTGTGCGGCGGTCAGCGAGAAAAATTCCTGCGGGTCCTTCGCCGACAGCAACTGCTTGGCGGCGATCGACGAATCTTCCAGCGACGCCTTCGCCACGTTCAGGTTCAGGTCGACAACCTTTTCCACGCTTTCGAACGCCTTGGTGGTCAGGCTCGTCAGCAGGGACAGTTGCGCCTCCAGGTTCGCCTTGGCGACGGTGGAAAACTGTTCAGGAATGTTAAACATGGATTTCTCCTTGGAATAAATGCGGGATATCGATCAGCAGGCTTTGCATTGTGCACTGCAACAATTTCAATTTTACAGATGAGGGTAGTGAAGTCAAGAGATATTTTGTGCGACGCACAAAATACTCCGATATTGTGGAGGAAATACATTTCCAGGATGTGCGTGAAATCAAGCATTTGCTCCGGGCCGGATGGGCGCCAGTCCTTCGTGCCATGAACACGACTGCAGCCGGACTGGCCCGACGGCGCGCACCGGCCTTGTTTTTACCACAAGGCCTGCAGGGAAGAGTGGGAAGCCAAGAGGGAACGACAAGTTCATTGAGCTGGCTCAACAGCGAAAGGGCGGCCTCTCACACAAGAAATTAGTGTCGCAAATCAACTTTCTTGACGTAAAGTGACGATAAACGGCAAGACAAGACTATTGGTATCTGCTGACGTTGCGGAAATGACAACGCCTGCCTGAACCGGGGACATCAGGATGCGGACCAGACATAGCGGGAATCGGGAACGGGATGTACACAGTCAGTGAAATATTGCACGCCGGGAGCAGGGGCATGCTTTGTCGCGGCGTGCGCAGTGCCGACGGACTGCCGGTGCTGCTGAACATGGTGCCCGAGCCCTATCACGCCGCGCATGTCGAGCGCTTGCGCAACGATTTTCATATTTGCACGTCGCTGGAGGTCGGTGCGGTGTCGCGACTGCTCGCACTGGATGCCTGCCAGGGGCGCCCTGCCCTCGTGATGGAGGGGTTCGCCGGCGAACCGCTCGAACGCAGTCTTGGCGAACCGCTCGCCGTCGACCGTTTTCTGGCACTCGCAATACGCATCACCGCCGCACTGTCCGACGTTCATCGCTGCAATGTCGCGCACAAGGCCCTGGAGCCGGGATGCATCCTGCTCGATCCGGCGAACGACGACATCCGTATCGTCGACTTCGGCAGCGCCATCGTCTTGCCGAGCGCGCACCAGGATTCGGGCAGCGTCGATATGGCCGACGCCATGCCCTACATTTCCCCCGAGCAGACGGGGCGCATGAACCGTGCGCCCGACCGCCGCAGCGACCTGTATTCCCTTGGCATCGTGTTCTACCGGATGCTGGCCGGCAGGCTGCCGTTCGACGCATCGGATGCCCTCGAATGGGCTTACTGCCACATCGCGCGCCAGCCGGTCGCGCCATCCGCATTGCGCGTGCTGCCGCAAGTCCTGTCCGACCTGGTGATGAAGCTGCTGGCCAAAGAGCCCGAAGATCGCTACCAGAGCGCGGACGGGCTGCTGCGCGACCTGCGGAAGTGCCTCGCGCAGTGGCGTGCGCACGGCACCATCAAGACCTTCGCATTGGCGCGCAGCGACGTGCCGGAGCATTTCCTTCTGCCGCAGAAGCTGTATGGCCGCACGCACGAGATCGGCGCGCTGGGGGAAGCGTTCGAGCGCGTGGTGCGCACCGGAAAGCCGGAACTGGTGCTCGTCTCGGGCTATTCGGGCATCGGCAAGTCCTCGCTGGTCAATGAACTCTACAAGCCGATCATCCACCAGCGCGGCTTTTTCGCTGCAGGCAAGTTCGACCAGTACAAGCACGACATCCCGCATGCGACCATCGTCGAGGCGCTGACCGGGCTGGTGCTGGAACTGCTTGCCGAAAGCGAAGAGCGCATTGCCGTCTGGCGCGAGCGGCTGCTCCAGGCGCTCGGCATGAATGCGCAACTCATCGTCGAGGTTATCCCGCCGGTCGAGCTCATCATCGGTCCGCAGCCGCCCGTTGCGGAGGTGCCGGCGAGCGAAGCGCGCAACCGCTTCAGCATGGCGTTCCGCAATTTCATCAGCGTCTTTGCGCAGCGCGAGCATCCGCTGGTCCTGTTCCTCGATGATCTGCAGTGGGCGGACCACGCCAGCCTGGCCCTGCTGGAGGCGCTGCTCACGCATCCCGAGTCGCGTTACTTGCTGCCGATATGCGCCTACCGCGACAACGAGATGGACGCGGGCCATCCCTTCCGCCTCAGCCTGGAGGCGATGCGCAAGTGCGGCACGCCGGTGTCGGACGTGGTGCTCGGCCCGCTCACCGACGATGCGCTCGCCGACCTCATCAGCGGCGCACTGTACCGCAGCCGCAAGGACGTGATGCCGCTGGTCGATCTGGTGAAGGACAAGACCGACGGCAATCCGTTCTTCGCGATCCAGTTCCTGTCCGAACTGCATGATCAACATTTGCTGCAGTTCGACCGCAGCATCCCGGGCTGGAACTGGGACATCGAACGCATCCGCGCCCAGGGCTTCACCGACAACGTGGCCGAACTCATGGTCGAGCGGCTGAAGCGCCTGCCCGTGCACGCTTTGCAGGCCGTGCAGCAGCTCGCCTGTGTCGGCATCAGTGCCAGGACTTCCGTGCTCGCGCTGGTGCTCGACCGATCGGAAAACGACACGCATGCTGTCATGGGCGAAGCGATCCGCGCCGGCGTGGTGATCCGCCTCGGCGATCGCTACAAGTTCCTGCACGACCGGGTCCAGGAGGCCGCCTATTCGCTGGTTTCACCGCCGTCCCGTCCGGCAACCCATCTGCGCATCGGGCGGCGTCTGATCGCGTGCCTGGAACCATCCGAGCTCGACGAGCAGATCTTCGACGTGGCGAACCAGGTCAACCAGGGCGTCGCGCTGATCGGCGACAGCCGTGAAAAAAACCTGGTGCGCAGGCTTAACCTGCGCGCCGGCAAGCGGGCCAAGGCAGCGATTGCGTATGCTGCCGCACGCAACTATTTCAAGCGCGCGCTGGCCTTGTCGGAACCCGATGCATGGCGCAGCGACTACGAAGACACATTCGCGATCCACATCGAACTGGCGGAATGCGAGTATCTTCTGGGCCACCCGGACAGGGCCGAGGAACTGTTCCAGCTGATCCTCGACAATGCCAGGTCGAAGCTGGACAGCGCGAAGGTGTACAGCCTGCGGATCAACATGTGCCAGACCTCGGGCCGGTTCCTCGACGGCGTCAACGCCGGCCTGGAGGCGCTTGCCATGTTCGGCATGTACTTCCCGGAATCGACACAGGACATCGCCGCGTTCGAGCGCGAGGAGCTCGATCAGGTCGTTGCCAATCTCGACGGCCGTAGCGCAATCGACCTGGTCGATGCGCCGGTCGCAACCGATCCCGAAGCGATCGCCGGCATCGGTTTGCTGGTCGATCTCATGCCATGCACCTTCGTCGCGCGCACCGAGCTGTACCAATTGCTGATGTACAAGGCGATCAATTGCTCGATCCGTCACGGCAATACCGAGAAGTCCTGCGTTGCCTATAGCGGCTACGCGGTGATGCTGGCATCGCGCCTCGGCCAGCCGGAAGCAGGGCATGCGTTCTCCCGGCTGGCGCTGCGCCTGAACGACAGGTTCAACGACGTGACGATGAGAGGGACGCTGCTCTTCATGCACGGCAACTACTTCAATTTCTGGCGCCGGCCGTATGCCATGAACATCCCGGTGATGGAAGCCGCGTTCCGCGCCAGCATCGAGGTGGGCAACCTGTCCCTGGCCGGTTACGCAGCCTATCGCACGGTCTGGCAGCTGATCGAAAAGGGCGATGCGCTGAACGACGTGCTGCGTGCCTCGAAGCGATTCAGCGAATTCGCGCAGCAAGGGCGCAACGACATTGCTGTGCGCACCATCCGCCTCGAACAGCAATTCATCGCCTGCCTGCAGGGCGCCACGCAGGATCAGTCCGGGTTCAGCGGCGACGGCTTCGACGAGGAGGAATGCTTCGAGGTGTTCAAGCGCGCGCATTTCCGTGCCGGCGTCGCGTTCTACCACGTGATGAAGCAGGCGGCTTCGTTCATCTACCAGCGCTACGGCGAGGCGATGGATGCCGCGAATCAGGCTGCGGCGCTGGCGGACGTCATGCTGTCCATGCCGA
The DNA here is from genome assembly GCA_021821365.1 of Pseudomonadota bacterium. Classification (GTDB taxonomy): domain Bacteria; phylum Pseudomonadota; class Gammaproteobacteria; order Burkholderiales; family Burkholderiaceae_D; genus Noviherbaspirillum. Next base: position 24,440 of record JAKACN010000042.1, read on the forward strand.
TCCAGGCCACGCATTATTTCTATCATGCGCTGACGCTTGCGGCCCTGTACGCTCAGATGCCGGAAGACCGGCAACCGCAATGCATGCAGGCGCTGGCGGCGCACCTGGAGGCCTTTCGGGCATGGGCGAACAGTTGTCCGGAAAATTTCCAGGGCCGCTATCTGCTGATCGGTGCGGAGCTGGCACGCATTGAAGGGCGGGATGCGGACGCGATGCGGCAATATGAAGAAGCGATCCGCCACGCAGGCAGGCAGGGTTTCGTGCATGACGAGGCCGTGGCCAACGAGCTGGCGTCGTACTTCTACCGCGCACGCGGTTCCGGCCGCGCGGCGGAGGCTTACCTGCGCCAGGCCTGCGCCTGCTATGCGCGCTGGGGCGCGGCGGGCAAGGCCGGACAGCTGGAATCGCTGTATCCGCATCTGCAGGCGCGCGAGCGCGGTGCCGCCGATGATGCGGCGGACGAGGGCGCGGCGCAGCTGGATGCCCTGGCCGTCATCAAGGCGTCGCAGGCGCTGTCCGGCGAGATGGCGTTCGACGGGCTGCTAGGCAAGCTGCTGCAGACCGTCATGGAACAGGCAGGGGCGCAAAAGGGCGTGGTCCTGCTCAGGCATGGCAGTCGCCTTGCGATCGAGACAGAGGCGCAGCTCGATGTCGACGGCAGGGTCGATGTAAGGCATGTGCATTCGACGGAGCTGAACACTTCGTCCGCGCTGCCGCTATCGGTGATCAATTACGCGTGGCGCACCCGGCAGAAGCTGGTGCTCGACAACGTGGCGGCCGACGCCAGGTTCGCGTCCGATCCCTGCATCGCCCGGTCGCAGCCGAAATCCGTCTTGTGCCAGCCCATCTTCAAGCAGGCCGAACTGATCGGGCTGGTGTACCTGGAGAACAGCCTGCTCGCGGGCGCGTTCGCCGCCGGCGCGCAGGGCGTGCTCGAACTGCTGTGCGGGCAGGCGGCGATTTCCATCGAAAATGCACGGCTGTACAGCAACCTGCAGGAAGAGAATGCGGCGCGCCGCCGCATGGAGCACGAGCTGCAGCTCTCGGAGGCGCATTACCGCCGCCTGTTCGAAACGGCCAAGGACGGCATCCTGCTGCTGCGCTCCGATTCCGGCATCGTCACCGACGTGAATTCCTATCTGCTGGAAATGCTCGGCTACCGCTATGACGAATTCGTCGGCCGGAAGGTGTGGGAGATCGAATCGTTCATGGAGCTGGCGGTCTATCGTGCAGTGTTCGGCGAAATGCAGAGCAAGGATGCGATGCGCCGCGACTCCCTGCCGCTCACGACGCGCGACGGCCGCGTGATCGAGGCGGAATTCGTCTGCAGCGCCTACAGTGTGGACGATGTGCGGGTCGTGCAATGCAATATCCGCGACATTACGGATCGCAAGCGCGGCGAGCAGCGCCAGGCGCTGCAGTTCGCCATCACGCGCGTGCTGGCCAATGCCGCATCGTTTGCCGACGCGGCGTCGCGCGTGTTGCAGGTGATCTGCGAGCAGTTCGGCTGGGAGATCGGCGAGGTCTGGCAGGTGCACGAAAAGGCGGATGTGCTGCGCCTGGTGGACTGCTGGGAGGCACCGTCGGTGTCGCCCTCTACGTTCGTCGCCGCCGGCTGGAAGAAGCTGGTGTCGCCTTCCGGCGGCATCCCCGGGCGCGTGATGCAGACGCGCCAGCCGGTCTGGGTGACGGATGTGGCGAACGAGCCGGGGTTCCGGCGCGCGCCGGAAGCCGTCGAGATCGGCCTGCGGGGCAATTTCGCTTT
>JAKACN010000291.1 GCA_021821365.1 Pseudomonadota bacterium
TACGCCGCGCGCAATGGAATAGCTATCTCGACTGGGCCGTGGAATCCTTCCGCATCGCCGCCAACGGCGTCGCGGACGAAACCCAGATCCACACCCATATGTGCTACTCGGAGTTCAACGACATCCTCTCCGCCATTGCCGCCATGGATGCCGATGTCATCACCATCGAGACCTCGCGCTCCGACATGGAACTGCTGGATGCCTTCAGGAACTTCGACTATCCGAACGAGATCGGCCCCGGCGTCTACGACATCCATTCGCCCAACATCCCCACCGAGCAATCCATGGTGGATCTGATGAGGAAGGCCTCCGAGCGCATCCCCGCCGCGCGCCTGTGGGTCAACCCGGACTGCGGCCTTAAAACCCGGCAGTGGGGCGAGGTGATCCCGGCACTGACCAACATGGTTGCGGCGGCCAGGATCCTGCGCGCCAGCATCGCCTGATCCCTCCCGCTCATTGCCTCACAGTCCCGGCCCCGAGCCGGGACGGTTGTTTAAAGAATTCACTGGACAGCGAGACAACTCATTTCGCAGTGCTCCACGTGTCGATATCCAATTCCAGGATCGCTTAGAATACGGTTGCCTGTTACAGAATGCCGTTGAGCACATTGCATAGCCAATTCGATTCGCCTATAGAATAATAACCACACAAATATATCAACAATTACACATAAGAAAAAAAGGAGGCGTATGTCGTGTCTGCAACGGGGCCGCTTCCGGCCCAGCCCATATGTACCGCTGTTGACGGCGAGAGCCACGCTGCATGAGTCAAGCGTGCAATGACGCTGCGCACACGTCTCATGCTGCTCGTGCTGATCGCGATGCAGCCCGCGCTGGCCGTGGTCGTGGACGCCGCCGTCGAACAGCAGCGGCATCTCAAAGCAGACATCGAGCATTCAGTGCTGAGGTTCGCGCGATTCACGGTTAACTATCACGCAGCGCGCGTCGCCGAAACGGAACAACTGCTCAATCTCATGGCAGATTTGCCGCAAGTACGCACGCCGGATGCCCCCGGTTGCGATGCGCTGCTGCAAAGTCTGTTGTTCGGCAATCCCAACTACACGAATTTCGGGGTGATTCGTCCGGACGGCCATGTGGCCTGCAGTGGCGTGAAGACAAATACCCCGGTCTATCTCGGGGACCGTGCCTACTTCACGGCAGCCCTTGCGACCAAACGACTCAGCATAGGCGACTACCAGATCGGCCGGCTCACGAACAAACCCGTCCAGGTCATAGCAAAACCCGTTCTCGACGCCACGGGACAGGTCCAGAGCGTCGTGTACGCCGCGTTGAATCTTGAGTGGCTCATGCGCTTCATGCCCTTGTCAGAACTGCCGCCCGGCTCGGCCATCACGGTTGTCGATCGACAAGGCGTCATCCTGACGCGCGCGCCGGACCCGGAAGGCAGGTGGACCGGCGTCAATCTGACAAGCGATGTGCCGATCGTCAGGGCATTCATCGATAGCGGGCAGGCGGAGGCGATCAGCGCAGGGCACGGCGTCGACGGCATACAGCGGATTTACGCCCTGGCGCGCATCGGGTCGGACGAGGAGGGCGACGGCTACATCCTGGTTGGCATCCCGTCCCGGGAAATCCTGGCCGCGCTCAACGCGGCTTTGCTGCCGCGCGCAGCCTTTCTGGTGGCGACCTTCCTCGGCATCCTGCTGCTCGCCTGGTTCGGCGGCGAAATGCTGGTGATGCGACGCACGCGTCTGCTGTCGACAGCCGCCCGGCAAATAGCCGGCGGCGACTTTTCCGCGCGCGCCGCAATCAAGGGTCGCGACGAAATCGCGACCCTTGCCGCCGAATTCAACCAGCTGGGCGATGCGCTGCAACGGAATCATCATCAGATCCATCGGCTCAACCGGATTCACGAAGTGCTCAGCGGGATCAACGGCGCCATTCTGCGAATCCGCGTACAGGATGAATTGCTCAAGGAGGCCTGCCGCATTGCCGTCGAGCGCGGCAAGCTGCGGTTTGCATGGATCGGCATGACCGACCCTGGTACGGGGCGAATTGTGGAGATGGCCAGTCATGGCGAGGGGAAGGACTTCGTGACGCGCCACTGTCTGGAGCCTCATGCCCAGGTGGAAGTGGACCTGTGCCCCTGTGCGGCGGCCATGCCCCAGGGGCATCCGGTCATCTGCAACGACCTCGGGGCGGTCGATCAGCGCGACGCGTCCTGGCGGTCTTTGGCGCGGGCACACGGCTTTGGGGCACTGGCGGGCTTTCCGCTGAAACGGGACGGCAAGGTCATAGGCGTACTTGGGCTCTACGCCAGCGAAGATCATTTCTTCGAGGCAGCGGAGGTGGATCTCTTCCAGGAGCTCGCGGCAGATATTTCACTTGGTCTCGAATACATCGACAAGGATCAGCGCATCGATCATTTGCTGTACCACGATGCGCTGACCGGCCTGCCGAACCGAACGCTTTGCGAAGACCGCCTGCAGCAGGCGATTCTGCGGGCACGCCACCACGACCGCCACGTGAGCGTGGTCGTGCTCAACATCACGGACTTTCATCGGCTGGTCGGCGTGCATGGCCATCACGTCGCCGACGACGTCCTGAACATGCTCGCCACATACCTGTCGGCCCACGTCCGAGAAGGCGATACGGTTTCGCGTCTGGGCGGCGACGAGTTCGCGATCGCCTACGTCGATATTGCGTCGACACAGGATGCCATCCATCTCGTCCAGTCCCTCGTGGCTGGGCTGCCTACCGTTTTTCGGAACACCACGCGCGAAATCCACCTGAGCATACGGGGCGGCGCCGCAATCTATCCCGACGATGGCGAGGATGCGGCGAGCCTGCTCGTGAATGCCACGCTCGCCAGCAACAGCGGTCAGGCTGGCCGCAGCCACGCGGTGAGCTTCTATTCTTCCGCGATCCAGCGCGCCGCCAGTGAGCGGGAGAAAGTCGAACAGGCGCTCCGGCACGCCATCAAGGGCGATCTGGGGCTGGCCCTGTATTACCAGCCAGTAGTGGATATCCATACCCACCGCATCGTGAGTCTTGAAGCGCTTGCGCGCTGGAACAGCGCCGAGTTCGGGCCTGTATCGCCGGCACGGTTCATCCCTGTCGCCGAGGAAACCGGCCTGATCGTCGAACTGGGTGACTGGGTGTTGAACACCGCATGCCGACAAATCCAGGTCTGGCGGGATGCCGGATTGATGGAAACCCGCGTGGCGATCAACATATCGTTTCAGCAGTTGCGGCAGGAGGACTTCGTCGAGCGCCTTGCAAAGGCCGCCGGCGCCATCAATCGTAACGGCTCGAACCTGCTCGCCATTGAACTGACAGAGTCTGAACTGATGGACGATGTCGAAACGACCATGCGGCAGATCGATCTGCTGAAAAGGCACAACTTCACAATCTATATTGACGATTTCGGCACCGGCTACTCGTCATTGAGCTATCTGCAACGGTTGCCCGTGGACATACTCAAGATCGATCAGAGTTTCGTCAGCACGCTTGGGCAATCTGAAAGCAGCGACGCCATCGTGCGCACCATCATTGCGCTCGCGCACGGTCTCAAGCTGAAGACCATCGCTGAGGGCGTGGAAACCGCCGAGCAACTCGCCCTGCTGAAAGAACTTGGTTGCGATTACGCCCAGGGATTCCTGTTCAGCAAGCCAAGGCCGGCCGAGGAGATCACACGACTGCTGAACAATGGGGCCTGCATTGGCCCACTGAGCTAGCGTATCAGGCGGGCAGAGATGCGACCGGTGACAGCTCGGCCTTGGCAGGCGGGTAGTCGGCGAAAGTGGAAGTCAAGCCATTTTATGGTTGTGCCCACTTTCGTCCGGAAAGCAGGTAGTCAACGCTCCGGTCCACCCGGTGACGGATGTCACAGCACTAGAGCCTTTGCTAGCAATACCATGATGACGAGTGCGCCGTAGAAGCCCCACAACTGGACCGACCCGACGGCCGTGGGCGGCGCCGACGATTTCGCGGCGGCGGCGAACGACTACCTGCAGGTGATCGAGTTCGTTCACGACAACGCGGTTCGCTAAGCAGTCCGCCGGGCGGTCCGCCGCCCGGCATCTTGTTGAAACAGGAGCATTCGGCATGAACGCATTCGGCAAATGGGCCATGATCGCGCTGGTGGCCGCAGGCCTGGGCGCAGGCGGTTTCGGCGCGTACGCGGCCGACAGTCACAGCGACGGCCACACCGACAGCCATTCGTCCGGCCATTCCTCGGGCGGAAAAGGCAAGGGGCCCAAGTACATGGGCGGAGACCGCGGCAGCAGCCACAGCAGCAGTTCGCACAAGGGCGGCAGCTCGCACCACGACAGCTCCCACGGCGGCAGCAAGTCGGCGGAAAGCAAGATCTTCCACGGCAAGGGCGGCAGCGGCGGTCACGAGGACGGCGGCACCGAGCACAGCCACTGATCTTCGTTCCGGCTCGACGAACGGGGCACACCCTGCGTGTGCCCCGTTTTTTTGTGCGCGCGCCTGAAACACTGAAACACCCTGCCACAGAACGAAACCCTGCGGACATCGAACGGGCACCTTCGACGCCTACGATGCTTCTCATCAGCCGACGCAGACGCCGTGTCCGGCGCCGCGCAGGCTGACCGTGAAGTCTCATCGTTTGTTCAATCCCTGGAAGGAAACCCTGTCATGAAAAACGCTCTGCACGCCGTTCTGTTCGCCGCCCTCGTCGCCCCCTTCGCGGCGTTCGCCCACCACCCCGCCGCCGACATCGTCGACGCGGACATCTACGAGATGATCGACGAGAACGTCTCGACCACGCCGCACGCCGACCTGATCTTCACCGACATGGGGCGCTGAGGCGCCGGGGCGGCTGAGTCCGCCCCGATCAGCGCTGCTGCGCGGCGGGCAACTGTCCGCCACGCAGCAGCGGTTCGACTTCCGCGGCCGGCAAGGGCGGGCAGAAATGGTAGCCCTGCGCCTCGTCGCAATGGGCCACCCTGAGCCAGTCCCACTGCTCGGCCGTCTCCACGCCCTCGGCGATGACGCCGAGCTTCATGTTGTGCGCCAGGCCGACGATGGCCATGGCGATGACAGCGTCTTCCGCGTCGGTGATCACGCCGTCGATGAAGGAGCGGTCGATCTTGAGCATGTGCACGGGGAAGCGCTTGAGGTAGCTGAGGCTGGAATAGCCGGTGCCGAAGTCGTCGATGGACAGCAGCACGCCCATTTCGCGCAGCCGCTGCATGGTCACGACGTTGCGCTCGATGTCGTGCATGACCATGCTTTCCGTCAGCTCGAGTTCGAGCAGCCAGGGGCACTGGTCGACGCCGGTCTCCCGCAGAATGCTGCGCACGGTGTCGAGCAGGGTGGGCTTGCGGAACTGCCGTGCCGACAGGTTGACCGCCATCTTGACGTCGCCCACGCCGGATGCGCGCCAGGCCTGGATCTGCCGGCAGGCTTCGCCAAGCACCCATTCGCCGATGGGTTCGATCAGCCCGCTTTCCTCGGCGATCGGAATGAAGGTCGCCGGCGGCACCAGGCCCTGTTCGGGATGCTGCCAGCGCACCAGCGCCTCGACGCCGACGATGCGGCCGCTGTC
>JAKACN010000043.1 GCA_021821365.1 Pseudomonadota bacterium
AACCTTGCTACTGCTCTATCCTTGAATTCCTGCCCGTATCGTGCCAATTCGTTCTTCCTTCATCGCCCCCACGTTCTTGGTTCTATCGAGGCGACAACTATTCTGACACGGGGGGCTGCTTTGGCGGTCACTGGACAACACATATAGAACGTCGCTGCGGCTTACGGCCTGGCCTTCGACAACATGTTTTTCGAGCACGATGCCAGGCTGTGGCACATAAACTTTGACAAGCCCGGAATCGGGAAGCAGTTGCCCTGAAATCGTGCTGCGCTTAGCGTATGTTCCCCAAATCAAGAAAATAACAACGATAACCGCCAAGATGGCTGCAACTGCAGTAAGAAAGCTAAATGAAATTGGACGAATTAGAACAATGTCGCTTAGCCATTTAGCTTGCTGCATTTCAAGAGCTGAAGGACGAAAAAGCTGCTTGTCCTTTACAGATGACATAAATATTGCATTTTTAAAATTATGAAAATATCGCCTCTAAGACGCCAAGTATTGCGAGTCCGATGGTGTTAAATAGCGTGCCCCAAAAGAAACCTGTTTCCACACTATTCTGTTGCTGTTTGTCTTCCGATCTATTGTCGGGCTCTTCGTGATCCATGACGACAATCTCCCAAGGGTGATTTCCGCTCTTAAAGTATCGTCAGATGAACTCCTAGACATCTGACGATACAGGCACTACTTCAAATAATAAAAGCTATTACGGGTAGTAGGGTGTATAGATACTAGAAAAATAATTATTAAATGTGTTGTTAAAACTGTATGAGATGTCGTTATAGGTACTCTTCAGATAGTCCCAGATATCTGATGCAACGGTTGTAAAGAAATCCGTGCGGGCTGGACTCCAAGCAGAGTTTTGCCACGTGTTCATTACGAATCCAGTTAGCGTCGGCGCGTAGTAATAAAGCTGCCATTGTCCACCACTAACATTCTCAACTTCTTGCAAAGTCAATTCTTGCATTGCCATATATTAATTTCCTTATATAAACATTAACAAAGGAATCCGTCTCAAGGAGACAGTTTGAGAATTGCCTCGGCCGAAGCGCCACCTCTCTTGACTTATTAGTTAAAAGACAAGTGGTGGTGAGATAGTAAAAAGTTAACGTTTTGTCATCAATGGTAAGTAGGCCCGAGGAATTTCGCCGCCGAGCCTCTCGCAGAACCGTACGTGACACTCTCGCGTCATACGGCTCCCGTTATCCAGCCTCGTGCCCGGTGACTTGCCAGTGGAAGAATAGCCAAGGGTAACGTTCCTTCATCTGCCCGAGCCAAGCCCGACTGCGCCGTTTACGACCGCTCAGCCGCTTGTATTTCTGCCTGGCCCATCGCTCCAGCGCCCGGTCAATGTGCCGGGCGATGTCCCGCATGGCGGTCCGATAGAACGCTCCATAGTAATTCCACCACCCGCGCAGCACCGGATTGCATTGCCGCGCCAAATCCGCCAGCATCGCCGGCGTCTGGCGCGTCAGCCGCCAACCACGCACGGTTTGCCGCATCCGTTTCAAGGCATCCTCGCTCGCCCCCGGCAGGAAGCCGGTGAACACGCGCGTTCCCTTGCCGCGCGCAGCGCGCGGCCGGAACGTGAACCCCAGAAACGTGAAGCTGACATGCGTATGGCGACCACGCCTCTTGCTGTCCTTGCAATACACCACCTTCGACTTCTCGGGATGCATCTTCAATCCGCATTCCGCCAGACGTTCTGCAATTGCCTGCATCACGTCTTCCGCCTGCTTCCGGCTGCGGCAATGAACCACTGCGTCGTCGGCATAGCGGGCAAACGGACATTGGGGATAGGCACGCTGCATCCAGCAGTCAAATGCATAGTGCATGAACAAATTCATCAAGATCGGACTGACTACACCGCCCTGAGGCGTACCACGTTCCCGAGGTTGGCGCATGCCGTCCGCCGTCTCGAACGGCGCAGTCAGCCACCGTTCGATATACAGCAGGATCCAATCGTCCTTGATGTGGGCGCGAACTGCCTTCATCAGGAGACCGTGATCGATTTCATCAAAGGCCGCCTTGATGTCAAGCTCCACCAGCCAGTCGTATTGCCAGCACCGCTTTCTGGTGACGGCAATTGCCTGTTTCGCCGACCGACCCGCCCGGTATCCATAGGAGTCCGGATGAAACAACGGATCGAGAAGCGGCTCAATGAGAAGCTTGACGACAGTCTGGCCAACGCGATCGGCCACCGTGGGCACGCCTAGCTTTCTGACGCCACCCGCTTTCTTGGGTATCTCCACTTGCTTGACCGGCGGCGGGAAATACGACCCCGACGACATCCGGTTCCACAGCTTGTACAGATTCCCCGACAGGTCCTGCTCGAACATCTCGATGGTTTCATCATCGATGCCGGCAGCACCACGGTTGGCCTTGACTTGCTGGTATGCTTCCCAGACCGTGCGTTTGGCAATGCAATAAGGTTTCGCCGATGTCATGCCGCTCATCCCCGGAGGTTGGCAACAGACGTCGGCAGGATAACGCCGCCCCTTCGCTCCACGCCCATTACAGGCGCTTCATCACTACTACGGGCAGCTCCGTCCCTTGTTCCGGCCTCGGTATTCCTCCTCATGGTGTGGGCCATTTGTCGTTTTCCTTTACATCCGAAACAAGGTTCTCACGTTCCGTACCAAAGCCTGTATTGAGATCATGCCGCCTATACACCGGCTGCCGTCGGGCCCGTAGGCAGATGTCGTCCCGACTGATCCCGGAGCTTATGGGCGGCCCCGGTTTTGACAGCGCCTTTTCCATATAACGATGCGTCATCGGACGGTTCGCTTTCGCTCATCTTCTCAATACCTACCTGCCATCCTTTCCGGATGACTTTTCCTCGGTCGCTCACCACCACGCCTTTTTGGACGCAGCAGCACCGGGCGGTTTGAAGCCTGCTTCTGCAAGCCGGCTCCGGGAGGCCTTCTCCCATCTTTGATACAGTTTTCGACAGGCTCGCGCCCGTCTTTTCGTGACACACCCCATGATTATGGGATGTTGTTGATTTATCTATATTCGATAAAGTTTCGATTTCCCGTTGATTGTTCTCAATCATTGAATCAATCAGTAGATGTAATTTTGACAATTTCTATCGATACAATATCGCTCCATATGCAAACCAAATTTGGATTTCTCATCACCCTCACCTTTTCCGCCGCGCTTCGTGCACAGCAGCCGACGGATGCAATTGCGCATTCCAGACAAGCACACTTCGCTGTCGATGTTCATGCCGGAGGAACTTATGTGCGGACCATGGAAGTCACCAACGTCGTGTCGAATCCGGGCGAACTCCATACACTTGGCACGGCAAAAATTCCCTATAACTCCCGTCTTCAGGATGCGGAAATCATCGAGGCAGTAACCATCAAGGCAAATGGCGACAAGCTTCCAGTCGACAAAAGCGCAATCCTGACGCAAGACGCACCCGGACCAAACAACGTCACGATGATCCAGGATTTGAAGTTCAAGATCATCGTGTTCCCGCGACTGGAGGTTGGAGACAGCGTCTATTACAAGGCCAAGATCACGCAAAAAGCACCGGAGTTTCCAAAGCGATTTTCGTTCGCGCAGGTGTTCCCAGGGAATACCCTGTGGGACGACGCCCAGGTGACGGTGAGCGCCCCCAAAACCTATCCATTGCACATCAAGGCTGTTGGCGTCGCCGGCGGAACGCCGGTAGATCACGGCGATACCCGTACCTGGACCTGGACGTACAGAAATATGGTGGCCCGGCCACTTGAGCCGGGCATGGTTTCCCTTGCGATGAATTCACCGCACGTTCTGGTTTCCTCTTTCGGCGATTATCGCGACCTCGCCGCCGCGTACCAGGCAGGTGCGCATGACAAGGCAAAGGTCACGCCGGCCATTCAATCGCTAGCCGATGAATTGACCCAGGGAGTCGACGATCAGAGAGGCCAAGTGAAACGACTGTATGACTGGGTAACCCGCAATGTGCGGTATGTCGCCAACTTCCTCGACATCGGCGGTTACATCCCCCATGCCGCAGATACCGTGCTTGCCAATCGCTACGGCGATTGCAAGGATCATGTCGTCTTGCTCGAAGCGCTTCTTGTCGCAAAGGGAATCGCCAGCACCCCGGCGCTCATTGATGCGAAACCGAATTACGCGCTGCCGGAAGTGGCTATCCCCCAGGCGTTCAACCACGTGATTACCTATGTGCCGAGCCTGGATCTTTATCTTGACTCAACCAACCCCTATGCACCGTTTGGCGTACTCCCGTTCGAAGATACCGGCAAACCGGTGATCCATACCGCTGCTTATGACGGAATCCAACGTACCCCGGTGAGTGCCAACGATAATGTCAGTGTCAGTAAAACAACATTTGTCTTTGACAAGGATGGCGCGGTCAATGGCAAAATCCAGATCAATTCGCACGGTCCCATCGGAATTCTCATGCGTGGCTTGGCTGCCAGCATTCCTCCGATGAGGGAAACGGACTTTCTCCGTCAAGTATTCATCCATGCCGGCCTCCCGGACGCGCAAGGATCATTGGAAAGATCCGACAATGTCGATACCGGCGTGAATGCGTTTTCCATACGCTACGGCGGAAAAAATGCGCTGAATGTGTCTTCGGCGGGGGCATTGACACTTGAGCCGCCCTTTACGAACCCGCTGTCGCTCAATGGCGCACTACGTTCGTTGGCAATACAAGAACGCAAATACCCGTACTTATGTGCCTCACGGGCAGTGGAAGAGAATTTCGAAGTAACGTTTCCGGACAACGTCAAAGTAGTTACCATTCCAAAAGCGATCAATATCAAGACAGCTGATGCAAGCTACCAGTCAACCTATCGTCTGGAAGGGAGCAAACTCTTCGCCAACCGGAAATTCTTCACCGGTCTCAAGAGCAACGTGTGCGAGGCTTCCAGCTACAAGGAACATCACGGCATGACTGAGGCCATCGCGAGCGACTTGAAATCACAAATCTTGTACCAAATCCAATGATCTTCGACCCATTATGAGGCAGACATGAGCGACTTCCGCAGCGACACCGTGACGCAACCCTCCGACGCCATGAAGCGGGCCATGCTGGAGGCGCCGCTGGGCGACGACGTGTTCGGCGACGACCCGACCGTGAACCGGCTGCAGGAATTCGCGGCCGAGATGCTCGGCTTCGAAGCGGCGCTGCTGGCGCCGAGCGGCACGCAGACCAACCTGATCGCGCTGATGACGCATTGTCAGCGCGGCGACGAGGCGATCGTCGGCCAGCAATGGCATACCTATCGCTGGGAAGCCGGCGGCATGGCCGTGCTCGGCTCGATCCAGCCGCAACCGCTGGAACACCAGTCCGACGGCACCATCGCGCTGGCCGATATCGAGGCCGCCATCAAGCCGGACGATCCGCATTTCGCCAGGACGCGCCTGATCGCGCTGGAAAACACCACCGGCGGACGGGTGCTGCCGCTTGCCTACATGCGCGAGGTGCAGGCGCTGGCGGCACGGCACGGCTTGCGCACGCATATCGACGGCGCGCGCCTGTTCAATGCCGCCGTCGCGATGGCCGGGACCGGGGGCGGCGATCCGGTGCAGCAGGCGAAGGAAATTTGCCGCGGCTACGACTCGGTATCCCTGTGCCTGTCGAAGGGTCTGGGCGCGCCGATCGGGTCGCTGCTGCTCGGCTCGACGGATTTCATCCGGCAGGCGCGCCGCATCCGCAAGATGCTCGGCGGCGGCATGCGTCAGGCCGGCCTGATCGCGGCGGCCGGCATTTACGCCTTGCAGCACAACGTGCACCGGATGGCGGACGATCATGCCAACGCGCGGCTGCTGGCGGAAGGCTTGTCGCAGATTGCCGCATCAAATTCGCGCCTGCGGGAACGGGCCATCGCGCATGCCGCGAACACGAACATCGTCTTCTTCGACGTCGACGCCGCGCTGGCCGACGATGTGCTGCGGCACCTTGCGGAAAACGACGTGAGGGTGACGGCAGGCACGCAGCGCCTGAAGGGCCAGGCAATGAAGCGCATTCGCTGGGTCACGCACCTGGACGTGGCGCGTGCCGACGTCGAGCGCGCGCTGCGCGTGCTGGCGGCGTTCTGATCCTCACTCAGGCAAAAGCCAGCGGCGCATCTGTGCATAAGCCTCCGCGCTGCCGAGCAATTCCAGATGGCCGGTACCGGGCCCGACCCATTGCCGCTCGGCTGGAAACGCGAGGCAGCGCGCTGGATCGATATGACGGCCGAGGGCGCTGTCGAGCGGCACCAGGCCATCGCCCACCACGCGCTCGCTGAATTCGCCGCCGTTCCTGCTGAGCACGGCGGCCATTGAATAGCATGCCACGTGCTCCGGCAATGGCACCGGCTGAGGCATGTCGTCGGTACGCGCGAAACGGTCGCGCCCCTCCCAGTCCTCGTCGAGCAGGTTGCCATGGCGCAGATCGGTGATGCCGGCGCTGCGAATCTTGCCGAGGCGTGAAAAAGGCGCGGCATAGGGCGTCGCTTCGAGCAGGATGTGCACCCAGTTGCCCACACGCTCCAGCGGCGCGCCATGATGCGGCGTACCGAGGAATACGAGGTTGCGCAGCAGCGGCAGCCAGGAGAGCCGCTCTTGCGCGGCGTAATGGCACGCGCTGCGCGCCACCAGCCCGCCCATGCTATGGCACAGGATGCTAACTTCCTCCAGCGGATACGGCCACTCCCGGACCAGCGTCTGCAACAGCGCGGCGAATTCCCGGCCATTGCGCGAGATATGCATGCCGCTGTTGTAGTGCAGATAGAGCGGCGTGCAGCCAAGATCGCGCGCCAGCGCCGCGCCATGGTCATGCCCCTGGCGCTGCCATTGCAGGTCATTCATGCACAAGCCGTGCACCATTACGAGGAGCTTGCCGCCTGCGTGCGGAAAGGCGTTGCGCAAGTGTTCCTGTTCCAGCAACAAGGTTTGCGCATCCTTGCGCAGCGCCATCCTGATCGCGAGCACGTTGCCGCTTTCTTCCATGTAATCTCCCAGCACGCCGTTCAGTGCGGCAAGGACCGCTTCCCGTTCGGGCGAAGAACCGTGTTCACCGAAGAGAGGAACAAGCCGTGCAAGCATGGCGTCGATACCGCCGCCCGCCATGCGCGTGACGCCGCGCACCGCCTCGTAGACAAGACCGGCAAGACCGCCGGTGCGCTTACGCGGCGCCTTGCCGGAACCGTGCAACACCGTGCCATGCACTGCTTCCACCAGGTCGGTGATGCCTAGCGTGGCATCGGTGGCCAGGCTGGCAAGCGCGCGCAGGTCGGCGGGATGGATGTGGCGCTCTTTCTTCATGGCAGGTCTTTCTTCTCGCGAACGGAATCGCCGGATGGACCGTGTGCACCTTAACAAATCGCCCCCGATCGCGCCGGCCGCATTGCTGTCTTTGCAGCGCCAACCCGCACAGCAGCCCGTTTCCCGCATATCTTCCCGCTTCATTGCGGAATAGTGCGGAACCGGCCGGCAAGCTTCCTGTCAGAACGCCCTGTACGTCGGGCAAATTTGCATGGATGAAAAATTGGCTTGACGATTTTCCACGCATGACAGGAATCCATTAGTGAAGAAATCTCTTGCTGCTCTCGGTACGCTCGCCATCGCATTCGCCACCGCCAACGCCCATGCCGGAGACATCAGTGCTTCCGGCGACATCGGCACCACCGGTATCGGCTTTCACGCAACCATTCCGATCAAGCCCAACGTCAACGCGCGCGTCGGTCTCGGCTATCTCGGCTATTCGTACAGCGGGCACACCAGCGACATGGCCTATGATCTGAGCCTCAAGGCCAGGACCTATGACGCCTTGCTCGACTGGTATCCGAACAAGGACAGCAGCTTCCGCCTCACCGCCGGCATCGCTTACAACGGCAACCATATCGATGCGCAGGCCCGACCGACCGCCTCCGGCAGCTATACCATCCAGGGCAATACCTATGACGCGGCGAGCGTCGGCAAGGTGACCGGCAAAGTCAGCTTCAACAAGTTCGCGCCTTACCTCGGCATCGGCTGGGGCAGGCCGAAGACTGATCGCAAGGGCTGGTCGTTCGCGACCGACGTCGGCGTGCTGCTGCAGGGCTCGCCGAAGACCTCCCTCACGAGCAGTGGCTGCACCGCGCCGGCGGCCATGTGCAGCCAGTTCTCCTCGGACGTGGCGAAGGAGAACGCCGCCCTGCGTGACGAAGTGAGCAAGTTCAAGGTCTACCCGGTGCTGCGCATCGGCCTCAACTACCGGTTCTGACCGCTCATTCCTCCAGCAGCGAACGCAGCATCCATGCGGTCTTCTCATGCACCTGCATGCGCTGCGTCAGCAGATCGGCGGTCGGCTCGTCGCCCGCCTCGTCGACGGCCTTGAACATCGAGCGCGCCGTGCGCACCACGGCCTCCTGGTCCTGCATGAGCTGGCGGATCATCTCCTGCGCGTTCGGCACGCCGTCCGGCTCGTTGATCGTGCTCAGGCGGGCGAAATCGCCGTATGTGCCTGGCGCGAAACTGCCCAGCGCGCGGATGCGCTCGGCGATCAGGTCGACCGCCTGCGCCAGCTCGGTGTACTGCGTTTCGAACATCAGATGCAAGGTCTGGAACATCGGTCCGGTGACGTTCCAGTGGAAGTTGTGCGTCTTCAGATAGAGCGTGTAGGTGTCGGCGAGCAAGCGCGACAGGCCATCGACGATGGCACGCCTGTCCTGTTCCGAGATTCCGATTTCGATGGCCATTCTGCTGCCTCCGTATCGCGTTGATATATCGATACGACATGCATGCACCGAGGGCGTTCGCACACAGGCTTGATGCAGGTGAAGCGGATGGCAAATCCCATTGCCGTTCAGCACGCGCGGCAAGGCGCCCGCCATGCAGCCGGCCGGTTGGACCCCTCACTTTCCCTTGCGCTTGCGTTCGTACTTGCGCCAGTACTGGAACTCTTCCTCATGCACCTCGATGTCCAGGTCCATGATGCGCGCCTCGAGGCGCTCCCGCACGTCGGCAACCGCCTTGTTGTAGACCAGCGGTCCGATCTCTTCCAGGAAGAACGACAACAATCCGCCCGCGGCGATGTTGCCGATGGGTTCTTCCATGTTCTCCTCGAAGTAACACTGGATGGAAGCGACCGCTTCCGCGCGTGCTTCCTTTGAGATGTCGATGGTCATTGGCGTGTCCTGGTCTTGTTCCGGCAAGTGCAGCGCAGCCAGTTTACATCGACCGTTACAACAAAAACAACATCACCGAAATCTTCTCCTTCAGGGCAACGGAGACTGAGTAATCCGCCTCAATTATCAACAACCAAGAAACAGTGTCATTCCAATCAGGCTGTTTATCCGCGTTCCAGGCAGCAATAGAATGTCTTCGTCCTAACACGTACCGTCCCGGCCCAAAGCAATGAACCAGACAACCGACCATGTTTGCCCCTCACTGTCGTCACGCCCCGACACCGGATCGTGCATGCCGCCGGCGGCGCGCGAGCTGAGCCTGACTTATCACGCCTTCGAGGTGTTCGCCTCGCGCCACCTGCGCGAACTGGGACTGACGCCCGGGCAGTTCTCGGTGATGTCGGTGCTGATGAAAGCGCCCGATGTCTCCTGCAAGGCGCTCGGCCAGGAGGCGGGGATCACCAAGGGCACGCTGACCGGGATCGTGGACAGGCTGGAACAGAAAGGGCTGGCACGGCGCAGCACGTCGCCGCAGGACCGGCGCTCCAGCGTCGTGAATCTCACCGACGAAGGCCGGGTGACCTTCGCGCGGATAGCCAATCACCATTTCGCCTATCTGGAAGCGGCATTTGCCGGATTCGACAACGAAGCCCTGACTGGCTTCGAAGCCAGCTTTCGCCGCTTCAGGGAATTTTTCAACCAAGCTTCGCAACACTAAAGGAATCAGAACCATGTCTCGCTTCGCTCTTCGCTCGCTGTCTTCCGTCATCGCCGCCGCCAGCCTCGCCCTGTCGGCATCCGCCTTCGCCGCCGCGCCGGCGCCGGCGGGCAATTACAAGATCGATCCGGTGCACTCGGTCGCGTACTTTGAAATCGGCCACCTCGGCGGCGTGAGCCGTTTCATGGGCCGCTTCAACGACATGTCGGGCGACCTGGTGGTCGATACGCCGGAGAAGAGCAAGGTCAAGGTCGAGATCAAGACCGACAGCATCGACACCAAGCATGAGCCGCTGGAAAAGCACCTGAAGAGCCCGGACTTCTTCAACGCGGTGCAATTCCCGGTCATGAGCTTCACGTCGACCGCGGTGAACCTGAATGCCGCAGGTGAAGGTACACTGGCCGGCAACCTGAACCTGCACGGCGTGACCAAGCCGGTCACCCTGAAGCTCAAGCAGATCGGCTCTGGCAAGGGCATGAAGGGCGAGACCCGCGTGGGCTATGTCGCGACCGGCACCATCAAGCGCACTGACTTCGGCATGAACTACGGCGTACCGGGCGCGGCGACCGATGAAGTGGATCTGCACATCAACATCGAAGCAGTGAAGCAGTAATCCATGCCGGGGATGGGCAGGCCTTGCCCATCCTCCCGCAATCTTCTCCGCTGTAATTTCAGGAGAACGGCGATGCCGAATCCCTCATTTTTCATTCCGCTGTTCCTGCAGAGCGCCGTGCTTCCTTTCGGCGTGACGCTCGCGCTGCTGTTCGCCTTGCGCAAGCAGGCGGCGGCCCCGGCGCTCGCGTTGTGCGCGGGTTTCGTCGCGGCCTATTTCGCGATCCTGCACGGGCAATGGTCCGCGCTGCCGCAACAGGCACTCGACTGGCTGCCGGCAACCGCGGTGCTCGGCACGCTCGGCGCGATGGCGATCGAACAGAACAGGAGCGCTGCAGTGCGCGTCATCGCGCGCTTTGTGCTGTCGCTGCTGGCGACTACCGCCACCGGCTGGTTCGGCCTGCAAGGGCTGGGCGCGCAGAAGGTGGCGCTGGCGGCCGGACTGACGGCCGCCGCGGTGTGCCTGATCTGGACCTACCTGGCGCGTGCCGCGCAAAGCCGGCCGACGCCGCTGCTGCTGATGATGGTCGTCGCCGGCGGCGCGGGACTGGTGCTGCTGCTCGATTCGAGCCAGGCTATCGGACAATTGTGCGGCGTGCTGGCATCGTGCCTTGCGGCCGGCCTCGCCTTCAACCTGCCGCGCACGCGCGCGATGTTTTCCGGAGCAGCCGTCGGCATCGCCGTGCTGCTGCTCGGCGTGCTGCTGATGAACGCTTATCTGTATGCGGGGTTTTCGCTCGCGTATGTCGCTCTGCTCATCGCAGGTCTGCTCGCGGATCCGCTGGTGCACGCAGTCAATCGCTGGCGCAGGCGCTGCGGCGGTGCGGGATCATGGGCCATGGCCACCGCGTTGGCGGCCATTCCCGTGCTGTGCACGATCGGGCTCGCGATCCAGGCGGCGCAGGAGGCAGGCGGTTATTGAATCCGGAACGAAGGTTCCGAACGATACATGGACCGCGCGTCCATGCAGGCAAAGCAACAAACTTATTTCATGAAAGGTTCATATGAGCAACCAAGCAACCGTTGCAAGCAAGACGCCATACGCCGTCGATGTGGAGGCAGGCAAGGACTACTACTGGTGCAGCTGCGGCCGCAGCAAGGCGCAACCCTTCTGCGACGGCAGCCACCAGGGCACGAGCTTCACGCCGGTGAAGCACACCGCAGCCGAAAGCAAGACGGTATATTTCTGCGGCTGCAAGCAGAGCGCGAACTCACCGCTGTGCGACGGCGCGCACAAGCAGCTGTAGAATTCATTTCATCCAATTGGTGAAATGAGCTCTCTCACCATTCGCTCTTGAGCGCCAGCGCCGCGGCCACGAAGTCGACGAAGGTCCGCACCTTCGCCGACAAGTGCTTGCGGCTCGGGTACACCGCATAGATGCCGAGATCGCCCGAGCTATAATCGGTCAGCACTTCCACCAGCCGCCCCGCGCGGATATCTTCCCCCACCAGAAACAGCGGTTGCCGGATCAGGCCGACGCCGCCAAGTGCCGCAAGCCGGATCATGTCGCCGTTAGTCGCGCGCAGGCTTCCCGCCACACGTACCGCGTGCTCGCCGCCCGGCCCGGTCATCTTCCAGTCGTCGCCGGTCGCCGCATAGGTATAGATCAGGCAGTTGTGCTGCGCGAGATCGGCCGGCTTCCGCGGCACGCCGTGGCGCTTCAGGTATTCGGGCGCGCCGCAGATGGCGATACGGTCGGAGGCGAGCCGTTTCGCAATCAATCCCGATTCCGGCAGCATGCCGATGCGCACTGCAAGGTCCAGCCCTTCTTCAAGCAGGTCGACGCGGCGATCGTTCAGCAGGAGGTCTACCTTCACCTCCGGATACTGGCGCATGTAGTCCGACACGATCGGCCCCATGTGCAGGATGCCGAAGGACACCGGCATGGTGAGGCGCAAGGTGCCGTGCGGCGCTTCGGTGTGGCTGACCGCGCCTTCCTCCGCCTCGCTGATGTCGGCCAGGATCTGCACGCAGCGCTCGTAATAGGTGGTGCCGGATTCGGTCAGCGTGAGCTTGCGCGTGGTGCGCTGAAGCAGGCGCGTACCGAGGTGTTCTTCCAGGTGCGCCACGTACTTCGACGCCATCGCGCGCGAGATGTCGAGGCGATCGGCCGCCGCCGCGAAGCTGCCGGTATCGACCACGGCGGCAAACACCTTCATGCTGGTGAGCGTATCCAAATTCGACCTTGCAGGAGTGAAGAAGCGCAACACCATCGTTGCAGGCGGGTATCTTGCCACGGTCGAAGGGGGAGGGCAATGTCGCGGAATAATGCGCCGCGCATCTGTTTTGTCCACAAAAAGCACAAAATGACACAAAAGGTTTTTCGTGTTTTCCGTGGACAAGAAAGACATGTGCGCAGACGTCGCGCCAATAGCTGATGTGGATGTGCGCGTCAGCGGATAGCAGACATCGGATCTGTCCACGAAAAAATACGAAAGACACGAAAGGTTTTCTGGATTGCTTTCGTGTTTTTCGTGGAGCACGCCGAGTGTCTTTTGTGGACAAGAATGATATGTGCACACGCGTCGCACTGACGGGAAGCATGGGCGCCCGCGCGTCAGCGGATCGCAAACATCCGGCCTGTCCACGGAAAACACAGAAGGTTTCCCGGACTGTTTTCGTGCTTTTCGTGTCTTTCGTGGACAAAAAATACGTTACCGCATCGGCCCCGGAAAGGTCATGTCGTCGCTGCCGCGCGTGCCGGTTGCCGGGTCATGCTGCAATCCGCTCAGGAAGCGATCAAGTTCGTCCGTGGATGCCTTGCCTCCGCGCTCCACCGTCTGCACGCCGTTCGGGCCGACCACGATCGTGGTGTCGCCGTCGTGACGCTGCACGACGCCGTAGCCGGGCGGGATCATGTCGTCTTCCTTGAGCTGGTCGATCCAGCCCTTGTCCTGCGACCTGGCCATCAGCGGCGCAGACCGTTTCGGCTGCGGGAATTTCGCTTTCGCGTCGATCAGTTTTTCCTTGAAGGTGCCACGGAAAAAATCGCCGACCAGCAGGATCGCGTTGTGGCCGCCCTGTCCCCAGTAATCGCTGCGCATGGTCACGCGCGGATCATTGAAACCGATCCATGCGCCGGCCACCAGATCCGGATGCATCAGGATGAACCAGCCGTCGGTATTGTTCTGCGTGGTGCCGGTCTTGCCGGCGATGTCGGCAACGATGTTGAAGCGCTCGCGCACTGCGGTGCCGGTGCCCTGCCGGACCACGCCGCGCAGCATGTCGATCAGCTCGACGGCGGCGTCCTCCGACATCGCGCGCCGCGCTTCGGAATGGAACTCGGCCAGCACCTTGCCGTCGCGGTCCTCGATCTTCCGGATGACGACCGGACTGCGGTATTCGCCTGCCTGCGCGATGGTGGCATAGGTCGACACCATTTCGAGCAGCGTGACCGGGCTGCTGCCGAGCGACAGCGACGGCACGGGATCGAGCCGGCTCCGGTTGACGCCCATGGCGCGCGCCATGTCGATGACCTTGTTCACGCCGACGTCCTGCATCACCTGCGCGGTGATGGTGTTCTTCGAATACACCAGGCCCTCGCGCATCGTCATCATCCGTCCCGAGTACCCGGACATGTCCGTCGGGCGCCAGAGGCTGCCGTCATCGGCGCGGATCTCGACCTGACCGTCCGGGTAGATGCGGTCCGGGCGGAAACCCTGCTCCAGCGCCGTGCCATAAACGATGGGCTTGAAGGTGGAACCGGGCTGGCGCTCGGCCTGGGCAACGTGGTCGAACTGGTCGCGCTCGAAATCGCGGCTGCCGACCCAGGCCTTGACCTCGCCGGTGAACGGTTCGATGGCGACAAAGCCGGCTTCCAGCCGCGTCTTGCTCTCGCGCAGCCGCTCCATGAATTCGCCGTCGGCCTTCAATTGCGCGAGCGCGGCACGATCATGCTTGCCGCGCGCAACGACCTTCTTGTACTCGGGGCTTTCGCGGATGAAGGCATCGAGCAGCCCCGCGCGTTCGTCCCAGAAATAGCGGAACGGCTCGACCTTCCTGCGCATGGCCTTGTAGGCCTTCGGCCCGTGCGAGATGACGCGCGTTGTGCTGCGCCCCCATTCGACGTCCGCGACCGCCTGCAGCGCGGCCGACTGCCGCTCGACGGCGTCGGTCGCTGCTTCCTGCAGCCTGTCGTCGATCGTGCTGGTGATGACCAGGCCGTCAGTGTACAGGTTGTAGTCGTTCTGTTCGGCCCATTCCAGCAGCTGCCGCCGCACATGCACCGCGAAATGCGGCGCGTCGCCGAGCGGTTCGGGCTGGCGGTTGAGCTTCGCCTGCAAGGGCGCGTCGCGCAGCGCATCGGCCTGCGCCGTCGCCAGCAAGCCGCCCTTGACGCGCTGCCCGAGCACGACGTTGCGCCGCGTGCGCGCACGGTCCGGATTGCTGATGGGATTGTAGTAACTCGTTCCCTTGAGCATGCCGACCAGTGTGGCGCTTTCCAGCACGCCGAGCGCGGACGCCGGCTTGTCGTAATAGGTGCGCGCGGCCATCTCGATGCCCACCACGTTGTAGAGGAAGGGCACCGTATTGAGATAGGTTTCGAGGATCTGGTCCTTGGAGTACATCCGTTCGACCTTGATCGCGGTGATCATCTCGCGCAGCTTGCGGTCGATGGTGCGCGCGCGGCCGATCTCTTCCGGAAACAGGTTGCGCACCAGCTGCTGCGTGATGGTCGATCCCCCCTGCGCCTGGCCGAGCACGGTATGCACCACCGCCGACAGCGTGCGGCTGACGTCGATCCCCTGGTGCGCGTAGAAGCGGTGGTCTTCGGTGGCAATGAGTGCCCTGATCACCCAGGGCGACACGCGGTCGAGCGGTACCAGTTCCTGCTGCACGCGGCCGAAGGTGGCGAGATGCGTGCCGTTGGCCGACAGCAAGACGCTCGGCTTGGCGCTCTGGATGTCGAGCATGCCGGCGACGTCCGGCGTCTGCGGAACGAGCTTCGCGATGTAGATGCCGGCGACGATGGCCGCGGCGGTCAGCAGGACGAGGAAGGCAGCCGTCATTCGGAACAGATACCGGAAGAACACGCGGCTGCGGGAATGGTTTCTGTCTCCGGAAAAATGTTGCGGGTCTTGCTCCTGCGGATGCTCGTTGTCCACCATCGATATCCTTCGTCTCGACCTTGAATTGAATTTTGGACAAGCGCCTCCCTGATTGGTTTTGCGATTTTTGAGGCACGCGGACTTTGGCCGGCATCAGTACGCCACGGGCAGGTTCTGTTTAAATCGATGCAGAGGGTTTATCCTGCGGTATCGATGCCGAAATTTTTCCCGGGGATATCCATTGATCCTGCCCTGCCTTTACCTGGATGAACCTCTCACCGAGAGTGAATTGCAATTCGTTACCAACACGCTGGTCGGACCATGGGCGAAGTTCCGTACCCAGGCGACCTCGATCGAACAGCGGCGGGTGCCGGCAGTGCTGCCGGTGCCGGACCTTGACGGCATGTTTGCGACGGGTCGCGCGCAACGCGCCGAAGGCGTGCGCGCCAACCTGCGCCATGCCGGCATCCGTGCCTTCAACGGACACCAGGTGGTGTGGGTGATGCCGCGCGACACCGACTGGGATGCGGTGTTCCAGTACGCCATCCGCGAAGAAACGGGTTTCGGCCCGTTCGTCGCACAGCGCTGGTTTGTGGATAACGGAATGCAGGTGCGCGGCAGCGTGCGCGTGGTCAACACGGAGATGCTGTTGCGCGGTTTGTAGTTTGCAGTATCCGCATGGAGATTGTGCAATGACTGCCAAGGCAAAACCCGTTCCCGACGGCTTTCACACCGTCACTCCTTACCTGACGATCAAAAACGCCGCGGCGGCGCTGGATTTCTACAAGAAAGCCTTCGGCGCCGACGTGGTGAATCGCCTCAACGATCCTTCCGGCAAGCGCGTAGGGCACGCCGAGCTCCGCCTCGGCGATTCCGTCATCATGCTCAGCGACGAATATCCGGAGATGGGCGGTACCAGCCCGGAGACGCTCGGCGGCTCGCCGGTGATGATCCATCTCTACGTGGAAAACGTGGACGCGCTGGTGGACCGCGCGGTGAAGGCCGGCGCGAAGCTGGAACGGCCGGTGGCCGACCAGTTCTATGGCGATCGCGGCGGCATGGTGGTCGACCCCTTCGGGCACAAATGGTGGATCGCCACGCACATCGAAGACGTGCCGCAGGACGAGATCGAAAAGCGCGCGATGCAGATGTTCGGCGCGCAGCCTACTTGAGACGCTCGGCGAAACGCTGCTGCCAGGCGTGCGCCACATCGAGCAGGCGGTTGGCGAATCCCCATTCGTTGTCGAACCACACCAGCAGGTTGGCGATGCGCGGCCCGATGGTGCGCGTCTGGCTGCCGTCGACGATGGCCGAATGCGGATTGTGGTTGAAATCGACCGAAGCATGCGGATCGTCGGAATAGGCGAACAGGCCCGCATGCTCGGCGGCCGCGCCGGAGAACAGCGCATTGATCTGGGCGATGCTGACTTCATGCCGGAAGCTCACGACAAGATCGATCGCCGACACATTGATGACCGGCACCCGCATCGCCTTGGCCTGCACGCGTCCCGCGAGCTGCGGCATCAAGCGCTCGACGCCGCGCGCCAGCCCGGTGGACACGGGGATGATCGACTGCATGGCCGAGCGCGTGCGGCGCAGGTCGCTGTGATGGTAGCTGTCGATCAGCGGCTGGTCGTTCATCACCGAATGCAGCGTGGTCATCAGCGCATGCTCCACGCCGAACGCGCGGTCGAGCCTGTCGAGCACGGGCACGATCGCATTCGTGGTGCAGGAGGCATTGGACACGATCCGTTCGTCGCCGGCCAGTTCGCTATCGTTGATGCCGTACACGATGGTGCGGTCCACGTCCTGCGCGCTGTGTCCCGGATGCGACAGCAGCAGGCGCGGGCAGCCGGCGTCGAGGAAGCGCTGCAGTTCATGACGGTGCGCGTACCGGCCGGAGCATTCCACCAGCAGGTCCACGCCCAGCCCCGCCCAGTCCACGGCTTCCGGCCTCGTCGCATGGCTGACATGGATGGTCTGGCCGTCGATGACCAGGTGGTCGTCGCCGGCCTCGACCTTGCCGGGAAAAACGCCATGGGTCGAATCGAAGCGCGAGAGATAGGCGATGGTCGCCAGGTCGGCCGGTTCGTTGATCGCCACCACCTGGAACTGCTCCTTGCGCGGCGACTCGTACAAGGCGCGCAGAAAGCAGCGGCCGATGCGGCCGTAGCCGTTGATGGCGAGCCGCACGGGTTGGTCGGGGGAGCTTGAGCGGGCGCGGGAAGAGGGCATGACTGGCAGCGGAGAAGTGGAAGTCGATCGGTGTCCGGCGGCGCGTGCCGGCATCCGCTCGATTCCACACGAGCAAACTGCTGCCGCGCCGAGGCCGTTGACAAGGAAGAATTATAAGGGACAAGCCTGGATGGTTCCGGCGCCGTTTGGCGGCCGGCCCGTCGTAAACCTGCCGTGTTTACGTGGCCCTACGCGTGCCGCGCCTGATGATGGTATAGCGGATCATTCAACTGCTCCGCGCGCACCACGTCCGAATCGCGGCCGTCATATGGCCATTCCGGATACGCTTCGAGCCGGCGCTTGGCTTCCTCGACCGGGATCTCGTGGTAGCTGGACATCCACTCGCGCACATGCGGTTCGCGCACGCCGGTCAGCGGCACGAAGGAGATGACCACGGCCGGCGTCAGCGCGCTCATGTACACGTGAACCGGGAATGCGCGCATGCAGTTGCGCGCGCCGTGCTCGAAGTAGGCGATGTTCCGCCGCGCCTTCCTGCCGTCGTAGCTCACCATCCAGGTGAAGGGGATGCGAGGCCGATCCTGGGCGGATATCCGGGATGAGTCGGGAACTGCGGTATCGGTCCGGAGAGTGCCGGATGGGCCGCAGCCTTGCAGATCGAAGCTTG
Organism: Pseudomonadota bacterium; assembly: GCA_021821365.1. Taxonomy (GTDB): domain Bacteria; phylum Pseudomonadota; class Gammaproteobacteria; order Burkholderiales; family Burkholderiaceae_D; genus Noviherbaspirillum. Next base: position 18,350 of record JAKACN010000043.1, read on the forward strand.
TACGCTCGTCCACGTTGGGCTCCTTTTTGTTGGCCGGGTGCTGGCCGGGTGCTGGCTGGATGTTTCCGGGGTATCCGGGAATGCTCACCCATGGCCGCGATAGCGGCATGACCATAGATGAAAGCCTACCACCGCCAGGCGCAAATTCAAGACCCGGCGTGCGTCCGGAAGCGGTCATAGCGTTCCATGACCATCGGTACATACCGGACCGTCTCCTGGTACGGCGGCACGCGATTCCCGTGGCGGATCACGGCGTTTTCCCCGGCGTTGTAGGCGGCGACAGCCAGGCGCACGTTCCCGTTGAACATGGCGAGCAGGTCGCGCAGATAGCGCGCGCCGACATCGACATTCTGTTCCGGCGAGTACAGGTTGAAATGGCCGTAGCGCGCCGCGGTGGCCGGCATGACCTGCATCAGGCCGATGGCGCCCTTGGGCGAACGGGCGCCGGCGTCGAAGCCGGATTCGACCTCGATGATTGCCTTCAGCAGGGCGGCGTGGATGCCGTGCATGCCGGCAATGCGCTGCACCAGCGGCTCCAGCGCGCTGCGACGGGCGGCAAGCTGCGGCAGGGATACCGGCCCTCCGCCGGAATGCGGCCAGAGCTGCTTGCCATCGAATACCGCGTAGACGCGCGAGCTGCGGTCGATCGGTCGATCGGAAAAAGTCGGTACCCTGCCGGTCGCATCGTACGACCGGTAGATCTTCATGTCTTCCGCCTGCGCCAACCCCGCCGCAATCAGCGTCATGCCGAGCGCCAGTTGCCAGGCCGACATCAGCGCGCTCCGTTGTCTGGAGTCCATTGCATCCTCCCTGCTGAACGCTACGATACGCCAGCGGCAACGTTTCTCGCAAGCATCAAAGCAGGGAAGTGTGGCGGAGAAGGGCGTGACAACGCCTGTCGGAAGAGTGTGGAGGGAGATCGGACAACCTGCATCCTTCTCCCGGATCGATGGCGCGCCGAGGGTGGCGCACTCCATTGGGATGGCGGAGCAGGCTCGCGCAGCCTGCCCTGCGGGCGGATTTCTGATTCCTCAACCGCCCACGTCCCGCAGATCGGCAACCGGCGTATTGCCGAAGCCGTCGCCCAGCAGGTAGTCGACGAGGCGCCTCGCGCAGTCGCGCGGATCGGACAGACCGCCGGTGCGCTTCAGTGCTTCGAAGCGCTCGCGCCCCGGAAATTGCTCCAGCGGAGTGGTGCGGATTTGCGCCTGCATGTCGGTGTCCACCACTCCCGGCGCAAGACTGCAGATGCGCAGCTTGGGCGTGTTGTCCAGGGCCACGCTGCGTGCGTGATGGTCCAGCGCCGCCTTGGTCGCGCAGTAGACGCTCCAGCCGGCGTAGGGGTTGCGCGCCGCGCCGCTCGAGATGTGCACGATGCGCCGGTCGGCGGCATCCGGGCTGGCGGCGGTGAATGCGCCGGCCAGCATCAGCGGCGCGGCGACGTTCAGGCTGACGGCATGCCCGATGACGGCTACGTCCTGCCCCTGCATCGGCCCGACGGGTTGCACCGTGCCGGCGTTATTGACGAGCAGGACGGTCTGGCTGCCGGCAAGGAAGCGCCGCAGCACATCGCCGGCAAGCCAGGCGGTGACGGCTTCGGTATCCGACAGGTCGAGCGCGACTTGTTCCAGCGTGGAAGGGTACTGTTTTTCGAGCGAAGCATTGCCATGCCGCGAAACGCCCAGCACGGCGATGCCTCGCGCCAGCAGGTTTTCGGCGATGGCGGCACCCAGGCCACGCGCATGTCCGGTAAGAATGGCTTTCATTGTTGTCCCTCTCATCTGCACTAGCCTGCATGATAAGTTGCGCGAAACAAGTCTGCAGGCCGATCGTGAAATCGTTCAAGACAGGCTCTAGAATGAGCCCATGTGCGCCAACTACATTCCCTCCACGCGTGACCAGTTGCAACAGTTCTTCGGCGTTGCCGCACCGGATTCCGACTATCCGGAAGAAGCGTTTCCGGGATACATGGCGCCGATGATCCGCCTGCCGCATGACGACGCCGTGCCGGGCGACCGCGCCTGCGCGCTGGGGATGTTCGGCATGGTGCCGGGCTGGGCCGATCCGAAGCTGGCGCGGCAAACCTATAACGCCAGGACGGAAACCGTCGCCGGCAAGCCGAGCTATCGCCATGCGTACGCCTCGCGGCACTTCTGCGTGATCCCGCTGCGCTCTTTTTTCGAGCCGAACTATGCGTCGGGAAAACCGGTGCGCTACGAGATCGCCAATGCCGACGGCTCGCCGCTCGGCGTGGCCGGCATCTGGGAATACAAGCGCGACGGCGGCAACGGGCTGCCGCTGCTGTCGTTCTCCATGCTGACCATCAATGCCGACGGCCATCCGATGATGCAGCGCTTCCATAAGCCCGGCGACGAAAAGCGCATGATGGTCATCCTCGATCCGGGCCGGTATGACGCCTGGCTGCACTGCCCGCTTGACGAGGCGCATCGCTTCTTCGTGCGCTACCCCGCAGAGCGTCTCGTTGCCCGGGCCGCGCCCCGCCCCGGAAAGAAGTCGCCGCAGCAAACTCTGTCCGGTCTTTGAGTGTTTCCGGCAAATCGGTTGCAACCAGTGAGCGGCATTCACCGCGTCTCTGTAAAAAGATGTAACGGCATGCCAGCAACATCGTGCAACGCGGCATCATTTTCCCCATAAGAACTGATAAACGGTGGGACATGAAGATTACTGATGAAATGCTGACGGCGGCCGTGACAAAGGCTGTCGAGGCGGGCATGCTGCCCCGGCGCTCCCTCAAGGACGACGCCACCGAAGCACGCCTCCTCATGCGCGAGATCCTGAATGCCGCGCTCGACAACGCGCTGCCGGCGAAAACCGACGCGAAGCCGCTATCCCGATGGGCGTCAAGCCCCTTTGCTCCGCGCGATGGCCTCCGGCCCGCCTTGCCGAGGCAGGGCTGCGCAGCGGGCTTTCAGACGGAGTCCTAACGAGTCCTAACACCCGTAACGCTTCACACCATCCACAAAACGGTATTCGCCGTGCCGGTCGGTGAAGCAGATGCTGGCGTCCGTATTCTCGGCCGGCACCGTGTTCGCCTTCCTCGCATTCGGATGCCTGAACCGCCACGGCGGTATCGGCTCGGCCGCTGCCCATAACCCGGCGCGCCGCTGCCTTGCCATCGCCTCCAGGCCGGGCAGGGTCAGATCCTGGTTCGTCTTCGGTGTCACCCATGCCATGCCGCGCTCGATCTGCGCGCGGTTCGCCTCCACCCCGTCGCAGGTGACGACCGCCACCGTGCGTCCGCGATGGTCGATGGCCTGTTCCTTGTAGCTGGCGTCCTTGCCGAAACAGAGCTCGATCAGTGACTGCTTCGCCTGTTCGCCGAATTGCTGCGCCTTCTCGGGCGCATCGATATTGGCGAGCCGGATCTTGATGGGTTGCTGGTCGACGAGGAGCGTGAGGCTGTCCCCATCCGCCACGCCGATCACCTTGTGCGCATGCGCCGGCACGAGGGGCAGCAGCGCGAGAAGTAAAGCCAGGAATTTCATGCAGACGATTGTATGAAGAAAACCCGATGCCGCCTGTAACCGCCTGTTTCAGCGACAGGTTCCAGCCGGCGATGGGAGGCTGACATGATGCCTTAAAAACCGTTCGAAGTGATTGTCGTGCGATGCCCGCGTGGTGAAGAACAGACATTCGCCGGCCCGACACGGTTCATGCCGCCACGCGGAAACAGTCTCGAACAACGCATGCCTGACCTGCCTCAAGCCGGCGCAGGCCAATCGCAGGATGATGGAGCAAGCGCAGCTTTCCGAAAAGGAGGATTGCCATGTCAGCCAATTACGCGGTGCCCAGCGGTGTACGGACCTTCCTGCTTGCCGCCTGCCTGTCGCTCCCTGCCGCGGCCCTGGCGCAACCGCAGATGCAGACCAGCGAAGCGGGGAATACCTATATCAGCGGCAGCGACCTGACGATCACGACACCGGTGGCCGCGGACCTGTTCGCGGCCGGCGGACGCGTGAGCGTCGAGCGTGAAGTCGGCGCGGATGCGGCAGTGGCCGGCGGATCGGTGACCGTGCGCGGACCGGTGCACGAGGACCTGCGCGTCGCGGGCGGCCGCGTCGACGTCGAAGGCAATACCGATGGCGATCTTGTCGCTGCGGGCGGCAACGTGCGCGTCAGTGAGGCGGCGCGGGTGGCGGGCTCGGCCTGGCTGGCAGGGGGCGATGTCGCGCTGGCCGGCCGCGTGGAAAAAAGCGCGCGGATCTATGCGGGCACCATCACCGTCTCCGGTGATATCGGCGGCGACGCGCATCTGTACGGACAGCAGATCCGGCTCATGCCGGGCGCGAAGATCCACGGCAATCTCGTCTACGCCAGTCCCAACGAGCTGGCGCGCGATCCTGCGGCGCAAGTGCTGGGCGCTGTCACGCGCGAACCGACGCCGCCGGGCTGGAGCAAGGCGAACGGCGGGCGCCGTGCCATGTCATGGTTCCATCCCTTCTTCGTGCTGAGCATGCTGCTGGCGGGTGTGCTGCTGTACGCGGTGTTTCCGAATGCGGCGCTCGGACCGCAGCGCGCCATCCGGCAGTATCCCCTGCGCAGCCTGCTGCTCGGCCTCGCGCTTCTGTTCACGATTCCGCCGGTGGCGATCCTGTTCATGGTCACGGTGATCGGCATTCCGATCGGCTTCGCGCTGCTGCTGCTGTATCCCTTGAGCCTGATGCTCGGCTACCTCGCAACCGCCTTCCTGATCGGCGGCGAAGTCGCCACCGTCGCGAAACAATCCGAGCCGGTGAGCGTGAAGAAGGTCGCGCTGTTCCTCGCGCTGGCGTTGATCGTACTGAGCATCGCCGCGGCGATTCCCTTCGTCGGCGGACTCGTGGTGATGGCCGCTGTGGTGCTCGGCCTCGGCGGCTGGGCAATCTGGATACGGACGGCGGTCAATGGCGGCCGGGCTACGTCACAATAAAAGCGTAAAAACCTTGCCCACGAAAAACACAAAAAACACAAAATTCAATGAAATTTTTCGTGCCTTTTGTGTCTTTCGTGGACAAGAATCATTGCACTGCGAATCACCCTGATAGCCGGCGCCGCAGCTCGCGCTCGGTGGCGAAGCTGAAGCCGGTTTCGGTATTGACCAGGATGAGATTCGCGCAGTCCGGCGAGAAGAACCACGCGGTGTCGTCGAGGGCTACCCATGCTTCTGCCTCGCGGCCGGCTTCGCGCAGCCAGCGCAGGATTTCCGCCTCGCGCACGTACTCGTGTTCCAGGCTGCTGCAGACCGGCGTGACATCGATGATGCGTTCGCGAATGTCCGGTGCGAACAGGGCGCGCAGCTGCTCCAGTGCATGCGCCTCGCGCCATGTGCTGGAGATGACGATGTCGACTTCGCCGTAATCGCGCATCACCCGCTCGAACGCGCCGCGCAGGCTGAACACGCCTTCGGGACGGTGGAAGGGATGCAGCACGCCGTCGAAATCGAGGAACACGATCATGCCGTCACCTGTTCCTTGCCGCTGAGGTCGGTCAGGCTGCGACCGCCACCTTGTCTTCGTCTGGCACCGAGCTGCGGATCAGGTAGTCGAATGCGCTCAGTGCCGCCTTGGAACCTTCGCCCATGGCGATGATGATTTGCTTGTAGGGCGTGGTGGTCGCGTCGCCGGCCGCGAACACGCCGGGCACCGAGGTGCGGCCATGCGCATCGACTTCGATTTCGCCGCGTTTGCTCAGTGCAACCGTGCCTTTCAGCCAGTCGGTATTGGGCAGCAGGCCGATCTGCACGAAGATGCCTTCCAGTTCGAGGTTGTGCGCGTCGCCGCTTGCGCGTTCGGTGTAGCGCAGGCCGTTCACCTTGTTGCCGTCGCCGGTCACTTCGGTGGTCTGCGCGCTGGTGACCACGGTGACGTTGGGCAGGCTGAAGAGCTTGCGCTGCAGGATCGCATCGGCGCGCAGCTTGCTGTCGAATTCGAGCAGCGTGACATGCGCGGTGATGCCGGCGAGGTCGATCGCCGCTTCCACGCCGGAGTTGCCGCCGCCGACCACCGCCACGCGCTTGCCCTTGAACAGCGGGCCGTCGCAGTGCGGACAGTAGGCCACGCCGCGATTGCGGTATTCCTTTTCGCCGGGCACGTTCATCTCGCGCCAGCGCGCGCCGGTGGCAAGCACCACGGTCTTCGCCTTGAGGCTGGCGCCGCCGGCCAGTTTGACCTCGATGGTGTCGCCCGGCACCAGCGCTTCGGCACGCTGCAGGTTCATCACGTCGACATCGTAGGTCTTCACATGCTGCTCCAGCGCGGCGGCAAGCTTCGGGCCTTCGGTTTCCTTCACCGAGATGAAATTCTCGATGCCCAGCGTGTCCAGCACCTGGCCGCCGAAACGTTCCGTCACGACGCCGGTGCGGATGCCCTTGCGCGCCGCGTAAATCGCGGCCGCCGCGCCTGCCGGCCCGCCGCCGACGATGAGCATGTCGAATTCGTCCTTCTGCGCGATCTTCGCGGCCTCGCGCTGCGCCGCGCCGGAATCGAGCTTCGCGAGAATTTCTTCCAGGCTCATGCGACCCTGGCCAAAGCTTTCGCCGTTGAGGAAAACGGTCGGCACCGCCATGATCTGTCGCGCATTCACTTCGTCCTGGAACAGCGCGCCGTCGATCATGGTGTGCCGGATGTTCGGGTTGACCACGGCCATCAGGTTCAATGCCTGCACGACGTCGGGGCAATTCTGGCAAGACAGCGAGATGTAAGTTTCGAACACGTAATTGCCTTGCAGCGCGCGGATATGGTCCAGCACCTCGGGTTCGACCTTCGGCGGATGGCCGCCGACCTGCAGCAGCGCCAGCACCAGCGAAGTGAATTCATGCCCCATGGGGATGCCGGCGAAGCGGATGCCCAAGTTGCTGCCGACGCGATTGAGCGAGAATGACGGCGTGCGCTCGTCGGCGTCGCGCTGTTCGCTGAGCGTGATGTGCGGGGACAGGTTGGCGATGTCGTTCAGGAGCGACGACATTTCGTGCGAGTTTTCGCTGCTGTCCAGCGAGGCGACGATCTCGATCGGGTGGACGAGCTTGTCGAGGTAAGCCTGCAATTGGGTTTTGAGGTGGTTATCCAGCATGATGATTCCCTTGTGAGGATGGCGGAATGTCGGGGGTGTCGGGATGTGCAATGCCACTTCCGGATCAGGCTCGCGCTGACGGAACAACCAGGATGATCGGGGAGTGGTTCTGCGGACGCCGGACGCGTCGGACAGCCGCGCCGCCCGTAGACGGCGCGCCGGAATGCGCCCATGCGCGGGCCGGGGTCGGAGCGCTGGCGACGCAGAACGTCACCGACCCGCGACTCGTAGACCATCTCCTCGTCGAGCTCGCCCACGCGCGTGCCGTCGGGGAGGAACACGCCGAACAGCCCGCGGTCGGGGATGGTGCCCGGGTTGGTCACGGCGAGGCGCTGCGCGCCGGCCCGGCCCCGCACGACGCCCGGGCCGGAGCCGG
>JAKACN010000292.1 GCA_021821365.1 Pseudomonadota bacterium
GCCTGCTCCGCATGCGCGATGCCGCCGCCGGGCACAATACCGCCGGTTTCATCAGTGGCTATCGCGGTTCGCCGCTCGGCCGTTACGACATGGAACTGTGGCGCAATGCCGACTGGCTGAAGAAATACCATATCCACTTCCAGCCCGGCGTCAATGAAGACCTCGCCGCCACTGCGGTGTGGGGTTCCCAGTACGTCGGTATCTTCCCCGGCGCGAAGTACGACGGGGTGTTCAGCATCTGGTACGGCAAGACGCCCGGCGTGGACCGCAGCGGCGACGTGCTGCGCCATGCCAACGGCGCCGGCACCTCGCCATGGGGCGGGGCGCTTGCGCTGTGCGGCGATGACCACGCCGCGAAATCCTCCACCCAGGCCGCACAGTCCGACTACATCCTGATCGCTACCGGCATTCCGGTGCTGTATCCCGCCAATGTGCAGGACATCCTCGATTTCGGATTGCATGGTCTCGCCATGAGCCGCTACGCGGGTTGCTGGGTGGGCCTGAAGCTGGTCACCGATGTCGTCGAATCCTCCGGCAGCGTGTATGTCAGCCCCGATTACCCGAGGTCGATCACACCGGCCACGCCGCTTCCCACCGGGGGTGTGAACATACGACGCTTCGACCGGCCGCTGGAGCAGGAAGCGCGTCTCTACAATCACAAGCTGCATGCGGCTCTGGACTACGCACGCGCCAACGGCCTGAACCGTGTCGTGATGGATTCCGCCAGCCCCCGGCTCGGCATCGTCGCCGCCGGCAAGGGCTATACGGACGTGCGGCAGGCGCTGCTGGAACTGGGGCTGACGGACGAGGAAGTTGCCGCGCAGGGCATACGACTGCTGAAGATCGGCATGGTATGGCCGCTCGATCCGCAAGTCATCGAGGAATTCGCGCAAGGGCTTGACACCATTCTCGTCGTCGAGGAAAAGCGGCCGGTGCTGGAAAACCAGATCAAGACCATCCTGTTCGACAGCACCTTCGGTCATCGCGTCCGGGTCGTCGGGAAATTCCATGGCGCGAACGAATGGTCGCCGTCGCGCGGCCAGCCTGGCCTGCCCTCGGTCGGCGAACTCGCGCCGCCACAGGTTGCCGGGCTGATTGCGAAACTGCTCGGCCTGAGCTGCGCGGCCGAGTCGCAAGGCGCGGCACGCCGCCCAGGGCCGATCCGGATGCCGAACTTCTGTTCCGGATGTCCGCACAATACCTCGACGCAGGTACCGGCCGGCAGCCGCGCGCTGGCGGGCATCGGCTGCCATGCCATCGCTGCCCTGCAGCGGCCCGAACACACCGGCACCATGTGCCACATGGGCGGCGAGGGCGCGATGTGGGTCGGCCAGGCGCCGTTCACGGACGAAAAACACGTGTTCGCCAACCTGGGCGACGGTACCTATTTCCACTCCGGTTTCCTCGCAATCCGGCAAGCCGTCGCGGCCAAGGTGCCGATCACTTACAAGCTGCTGGTCAACGGCTTCGTGTCGATGACCGGTGGCCAGCCGGTCGACGGCGACCTGAGCGTGCCGCAGATGGCATCCGAACTGCTTGCCGAGGGCGTGGGCCGGATCGTCGTCGTCACCGAAGATCCGGGACGCTATGCCGGGGTCACGCTGCCGACGGCGGTCAAGGTCGAGCACCGGCGCGAACTGGAACGGGTGCAGCGCGAGCTGCGCGAGTTTCCCGCCGTATCGGTGCTGATCTACGACCAGATGTGCGCCACAGAGCGACGCCGCCTGCGCAAGCGCGGCAAATACCCCGATCCGGACAAACGCACCTTCATCAACACGGCGGTATGTGAAGGCTGCGGCGATTGCAGCGCCAAGTCCAATTGCATGTCGATCGAGCCGGTCACGACCGAGCTGGGCCGCAAGCGGCGCATCAACCAGTCCTCGTGCAACAAGGATTATTCCTGCGTCGAAGGTTTCTGCCCGAGCTTCGTCACGATCCATGGCGGCGGCCTCAAGCGCGGCAAGACACGATCCCTGCCTGAGGGCGACTTTCCCGCCTTGCCGGAACCCGTCGTGCCGTCGCTCGGCGAGACTGCCTATGGCGTGCTGGTGACAGGCATCGGCGGCACCGGCGTGGTCACCATCGGCGCCATCCTGGGCATGGCGGCGCATATCGATGGCAAGGCGGCAACCACGCTCGATGTCACTGGCCTCGCGCAGAAGTACGGCGCGGTGATGTCCCATGTGCGCATCGGACGCGATCCGGACATGCTGCAATCCTCGCGTCTTGCGGCGCGCGAAGCGGATTTGCTGGTCGGATGCGACCTGGTGGTGAGCGCCGGCGATGAAGCCTTGTCGCGACTCTGCAGCGGCCGCACCCGTGCCGCCGTCAACACGGAACTGACGCCGACCAGCGATTTCACCAAGAACCCCGACTGGCAGCTCGATGCCCAAGAGCTGCAACAGCGCATCCGCACGGCCGCAGGCGGCGAGGATCGCGTTGACTGCCTGCCTGCGTCGCGCCTGGCGATGGAGCTGATGGGCGACACCATCGCCGCCAACATGTTCATGCTGGGCTACGCGTGGCAGCGCGGCTGGGTGCCGGTGTCGCGCGCCGCGATCGAGCGTGCGGTCGAACTGAACGGCGTCAGTGTCGAATTCAATCTCAAGAGCTTCCTGTGGGGACGCCGCATGGCGCACGATCCCGCTTCCGTCGAGGCGCTGGTCAAGCCGGCCGCCGTGATCAGCATCGTGCCGGCGCGTCTGAACAGGCTGGACGATATCGTGGCCGATCGTGTGGCGCGCCTGACTGCCTACCAGAACGCGGCGTATGCCGATCGCTACCGCCGCATGGTGACACGGGTGGCCGAAGCGGAACGCCTGTTCGATACGGGCGAGCGGCTCGCGCGTGCGGTGGCGCGCAACTACTTCAAGCTGCTGGCGCACAAGGACGAGTTCGAAGTGGCGCGCCTGCACAGCTCGCCCGAATTCCGCGCGGAGCTGGATCAGGCGTTTGAAGGCGATTACAAGCTGCACTTCCATCTCGGCGCGTGGCCGTTCGCGCAACGCGATCCGGCCACCGGCACGCCACGCAAACGCGAACTCGGCGCCTGGGTGTTGCCGGTGTTCGGCCTGCTTGCACGCATGCGCGGACTGCGCGGCAGCGTTCTCGATCCATTCCGCGGCAGCCCCGAACGCAAGCTGGCGCAACGCCTGCTCGCCGACTACGAACGCGATATCTCGCACGTCGTGGAAGAGCTGGATGCCAAGCGCATCGAGCTTGCCGTCGACATGGCGGAATGGCCGGAGCAGGTGCGCGGATACGGCCACGTGCGGGAGGCGAGCGTTGCCAAGGTGGATGGCATGCGGGCGGGCTGGCGCGAACGCTGGGCAGGCGGTGCGGCGAAACAGCCGGAAGCGGCGGCTTGAAGACGGAGAATAGTAAGGCTCCTTCCCCCTTTTAGGGCGAAGGAGCTGTTCATGACAGCGCTGGGGGAGTGGGCGGATGAATGAGGAATTGATCGAGCGGATGCGCACCATTGTCGGCGCCGACGGCATACTGGATGCGGAAGAAGTCAGGAAGCGCCCGGCAGGATTCCTGCGCACGGATACCTTGCAGGCTGGCCTGCTGGTCCGGCCCAGGACCACGGCGGAAGTCGCGGCGGTGCTGAAGCTGTGCAATCAGAACAAGCAGGCGGTGGTGACGCAGGGCGGTCTGACCGGACTCGTGCACGGCGCGGACACCGCGCCGGAGCAGATCGTGCTATCGCTGGAACGCATGAACACCATCGAGGAGATCGACCCGGTACAGCGGGTGGCGGTGGCGCAGGCAGGCGTCACGCTGCAAGCGATGCAGGAAGCGCTCGAGCCGCACGGACTGGCGTTTCCGCTGGACCTTGGCGCACGCGGATCGGCCACGCTGGGCGGGAATGCGGCCACCAACGCCGGCGGCAACCGCGTGATCCGTTATGGCATGATGCGCGCCATGGTGCTCGGACTGGAGGTCGTGCTGGCCGACGGCACCGTGATTTCCTCGCTCAACCGCATGCTCAAGAACAACGCCGGCTACGACCTCAAGCAGCTGTTCATCGGCGCCGAGGGGACCCTCGGCGTCATCACGCGGCTCGTGCTGCGCCTCACGGAACGGCCGCGGAGTCAGAACGTCGCCTTCGCCTCGGTGGACAGCTTCGCCGCGCTGACAGGTTTCCTCAAGCACATGGACCAGTCGCTTGGCGGCGGCCTGTCGGCCTTCGAAGTCATGTGGCGCGATTTCTACGAACTTGTCACGACGCCGCCGGCAAAATCGTCTCCACCCTTGCTGCACGGCAGCCCCTTCTATGTGCTGGTGGAGTCGCTCGGCGCGGATCAGGAGCAGGATACGGCACGCTTCGTCGCTGCGCTGGAGAAGGCAAGCGAGTCCGGATTGATCGCGGATGCGGTGATCGCCAGCTCCGACCGCGAGCGTGCCGCGATCTGGGCCATGCGCGACGATGTGATGCAGGTGGCGCGCTACGGCATGCCGTTCACCTTTGATGTTTCGCTGCCCGTGGACGCCATGGAGCGTTACATTCTCGGTGTGCGGCGCACACTTTCCATGCGCTGGCCCGCGAGCCATTGCTGGGTCTTCGGCCATCTCGGCGATGGCAATCTGCACGTCGTGGTTCACACCGGCAACAACAACGACCGTGCCGACGTGGAACGCATCGTTTACATGCCGCTGGCCGGCGTCGGCGGATCCGTGTCCGCGGAGCATGGCATCGGGCTCGAGAAGAAACCGTACCTGCCTCTTTCGAGGACAGCGGAGGAGCTGGCGCTCATGCGTACGCTCAAGACCACGCTCGACTCGAACAATATCCTCAATCCTGGCAAGATGCTTTTTACCTGAGGAAAAAAAACGGTCGATGATTTGATGAAAACGGACTGGCGGAAACCTCGCGGCGCAATTTCCGGTCTATAAGAACCCGGAACCTTCAAACACTTCACAACAACCCCGAAAGGATGCGCAATGGAAACCGGCCCCGATTTCGAACTGCTCAAAGACGCCTACGCCATCATCGATGGCATTCCCGAAACCGCGATTGCCCTCGGCATGCTGCGAACGGCGAGAGGCGAGACGCTGGCCAGGGGAACGATCTGTTCGCCGGCGGGCTGGCTGGCACAGCATCCGGCGTTCACGGCGCTCGGGCTGTCCTTGTCGGATGACGGAAGCCATCTTGCATTCCGCGACGAGCCGTCCGGAACCGGATCCCCCGCGCGCGTGATGGCGCGCGTCTTTGCGCTTCCCGAAGCCGATGCCGACCGGCTGTTCGGCGACAGGGAAACCTACACGCTGGGCGACGATTCCGGCCTGAGCGACAAGCGCTTGTGGCTGCATGAAGTGCGCGAGTACCTGAAGGAGCATGGCCAGATCGACGAGGAATTCGAAGAGCGCCTCGAGACGCGAGGGCCATTTGCCGAACCGATGAATTCCTCCGAAATTCGCGCCATTTGAGGTCTGAGACAGGCACTGACGGTTCGTGCTTTTCTCCGGCGTGGTGTTTGCATTCTGATC
>JAKACN010000293.1 GCA_021821365.1 Pseudomonadota bacterium
CGCGACGAGGAAAAGGAACATGCGGCAATGGTTCTGGAATGGATACGGCGCCACGATCCGAAGATGGATGACGAACTGCGCGAGGTCCTGTTCAGGGAAGGGGATATCGCGAGCCACGACGACAAGGACTGACATTGTTCCGCTGGCCCGAATGACGGCCGTTGCGGATTGCGATACAGTCGATGCATTCCTCGTCATCAAGCCGGAATGCCGCCATGACCTCCACGATTAAATTGAAGTCAGCCTATGAACCCTCGGCGGGAGACGACGGCCAGCGCATACTGGTTGACCGCCTTTGGCCGCGAGGTATATCGAAGGAACGGCTGGGCGTCGTGTATTGGGCGAAGGACATCGCGCCGTCCAATGAGCTGCGCAAATGGTACGGACACGTCCCGGAGAAATGGGACGAATTCCGCGCGCGCTATGCGGCGGAACTCGATGCCAATCCCGACGGCGTGCAGGAACTGCGGAATCATTTGAGTACGCCTGTCGTCACCTTCGTGTACAGCAGCAAGGAGCATCGGCTCAATAACGCCGTTGCATTGCGCGACTATCTCAAGGCTTCACGCGTCAAGGCGAAAAAATAGCCCCGCGAATAGACTCGCGGGGCTTCTTCATGCTGACTGTCGCGCAATCAGGCTGACCGATTACGGGGCCAGCGTGAAGTCCTTCGTTACGTCCGCCGTGCCTACGTCGGCATTGAAGGTTTGCGTCGTATAGCCGGTCGCCGATGCTTCAAGCGCATACTTGCCCGCAATGGTCGAGTCGGCGGTCAGCGCAATCGGCAGCGTACCGAATTTACCGAGCAGCGGCGCCGCCGTCGGCACGGACATGGAATACGCGCCGGTGGTCAGGTCGGTCGACTTGAAGGTAACTTCCACTTTCGGTCCGCTCGATGCATAGGTCTGTGTCGCGCGAACTGTCGCCTGCGCGGCCACCGGAGCGACAACGCCGCCGATGGCGCGCATTGTTGATGTCAGCAGGGAGACGGGCGCGGCGCTGGTGCTGACCGGGGTGCTTGCGCCCGTCGTGACCGGAACACCGGTGATGGCGGCGGTAGTGCGTCCATCCGCCGTAATGACGACGACATAGCCGGTCGAGCTGGCCGGCAAGGGCGAGAGGTTGAACGAACCCGTTGAGTCCGGCACGGTCGATTTCACGACGACGCCGTTTTGCTGGGCAGTGACCACGGGTTTGGTGAGGCCGGTGGGAACATAACCGCTGATGCCGCCGCTGGCCAGCATCGGAATCACGCTGATGACCGGTTTCAGCGAATAGCTGCCGTTGCCGCGGCTCACGATCGATTTGCAGGCATCGAAATCGAGCGCAAGATCGACCTGCTGGTTCGCGGCGACATCGAATTCATTGATCAGCTTGATTCCGGTCTGCATTCCGCTCGGCGTTACCAGGGGGATTTCAGTCGCACTGCCTTCAGGGACGACGGAATTGGCCGTCGAGCCGCTGGTATCGAGAACCAGGCGCACTTGGGTGTAATGGCCGGCCGGCAGCGTCGTCTTGCCGAGGTCTTGCAGCACGCCGTTTGTCAGGGTCAGGAGATTGATCTTGCGTGCCGGGCTGAGCACGATTTCCTGCCATCCGCTATCTGTGTCGCTTGCACTCGAACTCTGATGAACACGCACTTTCGATACTGTGACGTTCACCTGATCGAAGCCGCATGACGGGGCGTCGGTCAGTGCTACCTGGAGGGTTCCCGTTCCCCCACCCGATCCGCCCCCACCGCATGCGGAAAGCAGGGCGGCGAGTCCGATTGCCGAGGGAAGGGCGAGCGTGCGAACAAATTTCTGGGCGTACATGTTTTCTCCTTGATCAAGCCAGGCCTTGGGAATTCCGCGGAATGCAATGGCCTGTTCGACGTAAACTTTAATCAAGGGAAAAGACGCCGCAAAGAAATTCAATGTAATAAAGTGTTAGTCACAGGGAAGATTGCTTATCAGGCAATACCGCGCGGAAGTATGCGTGACTTCAGGCAATCGTGCCCGTGATCGGAAGCTGGATCCGGATGCGCAGGCCACCCTGGGGCCGGTTGGAAAGCTTCAGAACGCCATGATGGCGTTTGATGATGCGCTCAACGATGGCTAGGCCGAGGCCGGCGCCGTTGGCCTGTCCACGCGCGGTATCGAGCCGGGTGAAGGGCCGTAGCAGGCGTTCGATTTCGGCATCCGGCACGCCCGGCCCATGGTCGCTGAATTCGACGACCGCATGATCGCCTTCCGTACGGCAGACGATATCGATTTCGGTCAGGTTCTTTTCGCTGGTCTTGCCATAGCGGCGGGCATTCTCGATCACGTTGTTGAAGACGCGCTTGAGGTCGGTTGCATTGCCGAAGACATTGACGTTGCGTCCGATGTCGTTGCTGATGCTGACATCGCTCAGGCGACCCGCTTCCCGCGCGCAGTCGTTCAGCAGGTCGGTCAGATTGACGCTGGCCAGCTGCGCCTTTTCGGTCGGCTTGGCGAATTCGAGGAACTGTCCGATGATGGCGTCCATCTGCGCCAGGTCCGATTGCATGCCTTCGCGTGCATCGTCGGGCAGGTGCGCCATTTCCACTTCCAGCTGCATGCGCGCGAGCGGCGTGCGCAAGTCATGCGAGATGCCGGCCAGGATGACTGCACGATCGGATTCGACACGATGCAGGTCGGCCACCATCTGGTTGAAACTGCGATTGGCTTCCTTGATTTCGGTCGGCCCTTTCTCCGGCAGCGGCTCCGGCTTGAGGCCCTTGGCGATGGCCCGCGTGGCGGCTGTAATGCGCGCCAGGGGCTGGTTGATCAGGCGCGAAATGAACACCGCGCCAAGCAGGGACAGCACCAGCGTGGTCGTACCGAGGCCGAGCCACTGGATGCTGGAGACGCCTTCGATCCGCTCGCGGTCCAGCCGCAGCCAGTATTCGTCGTCATCAATCTTGAAGCTGACCCAGAACCCGGCGACGTCGTTGACCTTGCCGGCGAACTTGGTGTCCTTGCCAAGACGTTCCTTCACATTGGTTTCGAGTACCGGCATCCAGCCGCTTTCCGGCGGCGGGGCCACCACGTCGGTCTTCTCAAGCGGGTAAATGCGGATGCCTTCATTGCTCGCCAGGTCGAACAGCAACTCGCGCCGAAGGTCGGGCGCAGAGTGAGTGAGCGCGGCGCGCGTGATCGTGACGATCGAGATCACCTGCGCGGCCATCTGCTGCGCGCGGGGCGTGCGTTCGACGATGCGGAAGCTCGCGACCCAGGCAAGGATGCTCGCCGCGATCAGGAAGGCGAGCAGGAAGAATGTTCGCCAGAACAGGCCGCTCTTGAGCCAGTTCAGGCGTTTTCCGAGAAGCGGCATCGGTCGTTCTTCAGCGCGGTTGGCCTTCCGGGATGAATACGTAGCCCAGGCCCCAAACGGTCTGGATGTAGATCGGATTGGAGGGATCAGGCTCGATCAGTTTGCGCAGGCGGGAGATCTGCACGTCCAGGCTGCGGTCGAATACTTCATACTCCCGGCCGCGCGCAAGTTCCATGAGCTTCTCGCGCGACAGCGGCTGACGGGCGTGGCGCGCGAAGACCTTGAGGACCGAGAATTCGCCGGTGGTGAGCGAAATGGATTCACCGCTCTTTTTCAGCGTGCGCGTCCCGAGATCGAGGATGAAGTCGCCGAACTGGAAAGTCTGCGGCGTTTCCGACGGTGCACCCGGAATCTCGTCCGGGCCCTTGCGGCGCAGGACGGCGTTGATGCGGGCAACCAGTTCGCGCGGATTGAAGGGCTTGGGCAGGTAATCGTCCGCGCCCATTTCCAGGCCGACAATACGGTCCACGTCCTCGCCCTTTGCAGTGAGCATGATGATCGGCGTCTGGTCGCCGGCGCCGCGCAGGCGGCGGCAGATGGAGAGACCGTCCTCTCCGGGGAGCATCAGATCGAGCACGAGCAAGTCATAGCGCTCGCGGATCCACAGCTTGTTCATTGCCTGGGCATTTTCCGCCGTCACGACGTTGAATCCCTGTTCGGCAAGATAGCGGCGCAGCAGGTCCCGTAGGCGCAAATCGTCGTCAACAACCAGAATCCTTGCCTGGTGGCCTGAAACGGACTGGGAGGGCGTGTTTGTGGTCGGATTTGTAGTATTCATGGCGCTATGGTAACGTCAGAAAAACAGGGGGCAAGATCTGCAGCGGAAGGCATTACAAAGAGTTACAAACTTTACCTTAATCATGTTACCGCGTCGCACACCGGGACATACACTTCAATCATCGTTCAGGCCAATCCGTATGCGAAGTCTACCGCAATAAAAGATGCAGTACGGCAATATCGAATAACCTTAAGAACCATGAGACTCAGATACATCGCTGTTTCTATCCTGTTGCTGATCGGCGCCGCCGACACGTTTGCGGAGCCCGGAGGGCTTCTCCGTGACGGACGCGAAACAGTGCGCGCGTTCTTCATGCAAAGCACGGTGATGGAACGTGCCGAGCCGCAGCTGTCGCCTCAATCCGATCGCCGCCAGACTCGCGGCGTCAGCATGCAGGACAGCAGCGGCTACAGCGCACAGAGCGAACCGAATTCCGGGTCCAATTCGTCATCGGAAGGTCGCCGTCAGCCGGCACGGCTGACGCCGGAAGAGCGGCGTGCCCTGCGCCGTCAGATCCCTGAAGCCGGTCACGATATTTATTCGCCCAAGCGCTGACAACGTTGTTTGGCCGTTGTGCCATTACCAGGTCTCAGAGATAGCGCACTTCAACCTTCCTTCCGGGCCTTCGCGACATACCTGCAACAGGTCATGTTGACAGAGTACGAATTCCTCCGACATGCCGTCCATACAATCTTACCCTATCGGGCGCAGGCTCATGGCTTTGTTTTGCCGATGGCGGTGCGACGCGCCGCGATTTCCGATGTCAGCTTGGCGAGTTGTTTGTACAGTTTGCCAAAGCGCTCGTCCCAGGCGCGCACGACGCGATATTGCCGAACCGCTGTCGCAATGTCGCCGCGGGCGATCGGACCTGTCAGTGCGTCGGTCGTTCCCAGGCTGAATACGTTGTCGATGGCACCGCGCGTCAGAGGTTCCATCAGGCGCAATGCGACATCGCCTGGAATGCCAGCCCGCTCATAAGCCTGCAATGCAACGTCCAGGACGGTAACCAGATAGTTTGAGGCGAATACGGCGGCCGCATGATAGACACCCTTGAATTCGGGGTCGATTTCAACCGTTAGCGCACCGATTGCAGCGAATGCCTGGCCCAGGATATCGAGCGCATTCTTGTCGCCCTCCATGCCGCAAAACGTGCCCGCAAATCCGGATACCAGCTGCTCCGGCGCGGCGAAGCTCCGTATCGGATGAATGCTGGCGACCGACGCTCCGCGAGCGGATGCCTGCGCCAGTTAGGCTGCGCGCAACGCGCCGCTGCAATGAAAGACAATGGATTTCGCGCTGAGCAGGCCGGTTTGCGCCAAGGCCGCGCAAGCGCTGGCGATGGCATCGTCGGGCGTGGCGATCATGTAGATATCGGC
>JAKACN010000294.1 GCA_021821365.1 Pseudomonadota bacterium
GGCCTGGTTAGCAAGGCAGGCGCTGCATCGATTCCCGAGGCAGAAATTGTGACCCACGCTAGGACCTTGCCGCCCCCGCTGCCAAGCAATGGCCGTCCATTCAACCCGGTAGTCACATTAAACGGCTGGAGCGCGCCGTGGCGCATGAAGGACGGCTGGAAGGAATTTCACCTGATCGCCGAGCCGGTGATCCGCTAAATTGCGCCCGGCATGAAGGCGACGCTATGGGGCTATAACGGTTCCAGCCCCGGGCCGACGATCGAGGTCGTCGAAGGCGACAAGGTGCGCATCTTCGTCACCAACAAGCTCCCCGAGCATACGACCATACACTGGCATGGCCAGCGCCTGCCGAACGGTATGGACGGTGTCGGCGGACTGACGCAGCCGCAGATCCCGGTCGGCAAGACGTTCGTCTATGAGTTCGAGGCCCGTCGCCCCGGCACCTTCATGTACCACCCGCATGCGGACGAAATGACGCAGATGGCGATGGGCATGATGGGATTCTGGGTCACGCATCCGAAGAATCCGGCCCAGTATCGGGTCGACCGGGACTTCGTGTTCCTGCTCAATGCGTACGACATCGATCCCGGCAGTTCGACGCCCAAGGTCAATACCATGCTCGACTTCAATCTGTGGACCTGGAACAGCCGCGCCTTCCCCGGCATCGATCCACTCGCATGCCGGCAAGGCGACCGGGTGCGTATCCGTATCGGCAACCTGACGATGACCAATCACCCGATTCACTTGCACGGACATGAATTCGAGGTTACGGGCACCGACGGTGGCTGGATTCCGAAATCGGCGCGCTGGCCGGAAGTGACAACCGATATCGCCGTCGGCCAGATGCGCGCAATCGAATTCGATGCAACCGATCTGGGTGACTGGGCATTCCATTGCCATAAATCGCATCACACGATGAATGCGATGGGACATGGCGTGCCGACCATGATCGGTGTCGATCACCGCAATATCGCGAACAAGATCACCAAGATCATTCCCGACTACATGGTGATGGGCGAGCGCGGCATGGCGGACATGGGCGAGATGGAAATGCCGATCCCGGATAATACATTGCCGATGATGACCGGGACCGGCCCGTTCGGCTCCGTTGAAATGGGAGGCATGTTCACAACCGTCAAGGTCCGCAAGGATCTCGCCCACAACGACTACAAAGACCCGGGCTGGTACAAGCAACCGGCCGGCACAACTGCATATGAATGGAAGGGCGAGCCGCCTCCCGCCCCTCGTGTACCGGCCCAGAGCGCCCCGTCCGCGTCAAACGAAGCGACACTGAAAGTCAGAAAGCCAGGACAACATCATGAACATTAACAGATCAAACGCAATTGCCGACATCGCGAAGTTGCAGGGCGAACTACGCTTCATACATGTCAACGCATATTTGGCGACAACGCGTTTATTTACTCACCTGCGAACAAATCTCGGCTTATGACCAGCTGCGCGGATACACCGACAGCACCTCTCACCACCACCATTGACACGGAGATTAAATAAATGAAACAAGCGATTCGTATTGCCATCTTCTCGCTCGCTGCAGCAACCAGTGTAGCATTCGCACATGGTGACGAAGATCATCACGGCGGCCATGACGCAGGTCATGCGGCAGCGCTCGGCAAGCCCGGCGACCCGGCCAAGGTGTCGCGCACGATCGAAGTCGACATGAACGACAATATGCGCTTCACGCCTGCGAACATAGCCGTCAAGCGCGGCGAAACGATTCGGTTTGTCGTGAAGAATAGCGGCAAGCTGAAGCATGAGATGGTGCTGGGCAGCATTAAGGAATTGAAGGAACATGCCGAATTGATGCGCAAATTCCCGGAGATGGAACATTCCGATCCGAACCAGGTATCGGTCGATCCCGGCAAAACCGGCGAGCTGGTGTGGCAATTCAGCAAGGCCGGAAAGTTTGATTTCGCCTGTCTCCAGCCTGGTCATTTCGAGGCTGGCATGAAGGGCAAGGTCGCTGTTAAATAAATCTGTCTGTCACACTGTCATGAAAGGAATACCCATGAAACTCGCATCCACTCTTCTCGCAGCGTTCGCACTTTCCGCCGGTCTATCGCTCAGTGCGACTGCAGCCGATGACATGTCTCAACACGACATGTCTACCCATGGCTCGATGGGGTCAATGAAATACCCCGATGCTTCCGCAACGATGTCCTCCGGCGAAGTGAAGAAAATCGACAAGGATGCCGGCAAGATCACCATCAAGCATGGCCCGCTCAGCAATCTCGATATGCCGGCAATGACCATGGTATTCAAGGTCAAAGACCCGGCCATGCTCGACCAGGTAAAGGTCGGAGACAAAATCAGCTTCGTCGCTGAGAAGGCCAACGGTGCCCTGACAGTCACGAAACTCGAACCGGCAAAGTAACTCCCGGGTAATAGCCAACATACCTGGCCCGCGCATACGCTTCTGGGCCGTCCGGTTCACTCTTCGGCGCAACACGGCAACCGGATTTCGGACCTGCATTGCAGGCCCGAAATCATGCGGGCTATCTGTGGAAAAAAAAACGGAATTCCTTCAAGCAAATTGCCGTGACGATCTGAAATTCCGCCTCCATCAACATTCGCCCGCTCACATTATGGCCCGCCGCGATAAGTCGTATCGAACGGATCACTGCGATCGCCGGAATTGGATGCATTGGCGCCACTCGTTCCGCTTGAGCCCAGGCTGGAACAGCCAGCCAGCAAGGCTATCGCGATTATCATCGCAAGTTTTCTCATAGCATTTCTCCTAAAATCCGATTCATGAGGATATCTCTTTCGCTGCATGACATTGCTGTCATGTCAATCGCTTCCCTATGACAGCAGCAGCGGTAGTAGATTCATGCCGGACCTTTCACGACAACCGCTGAATATCGCGCAGATTGCAGGACGAAAATCCAGAGAACTTCAGCCATAGCGTGCTGAACAAGCGAACTCTTGTGGACCGATGCCGTTGATACCTTGATCCAGGTCATATCACCATCCTCGGTGCAGATGAAATAGTAGAAATGAATCGAAAAGACGTTTCACTCAGCGCAACGGCGCAACTCTGCAAAGCGACGGACATGGAACTCATTCTGACTTCAGCCCCAATGCGACATGCGCAACAGCGGGTGGAGATATGCGAGCACAAAGGGATCGGCCATCCGGACAGCCTGTGCGATGGCGTCGCCGACGCGGTTTCACAGGCCTTGTGCGCTGCCTATCTGCGTGAATACGGTGAGATACGCCACCATAACGTAGACAAGGCATTGCTGATCGGTGGTCAAAGCACACCGACATTCGGAGGCGGGCAAGTCGATCAACCGATACGATTGATCGTGGCCGGACGCGCGAATCCGCTGCCGAAGGACGGCTCCTTAGCGGATCTGGTGCGTGCCGCAGCGCATGGCTATCTTGCGAACGCATTGCGATGCCCGATTGATTTATTTCGTATCGAGTCGGCCGCGCGCAACGGCAGCCCCAACCTGCGGCGCGTCGTCGATGCAGGCATTACCGTTGCGATTGCTAACGACACTTCGTTCGGAGCAGGATTTGCCCCCTATTCGCCGCTGGAACAAACCGTCCTGCTCCTGGCTGAGCATTTACGCAGTGCGTTGTTCAGGGAAGCATTTCCAATGGCGGGTGATGACTTCAAGATTATGGGCAGACGTGTCGACGACCGCATCGGCTTCACGGTCGCACTCGCGTTCGTCGATCGGGAAGTGAAAAGCGCGGCGCACTATCTCTCGCAAAAGGCCGAAATGGTGAACTGGCTCGGTTCCCGCCTGGACCAGCCCGGCGAAATCCGCATCAATACACTCGACGATCCGAATGCAACCGATGAAACAGGCCTGTACTTGACGGTGACAGGCCTGAGCGCCGAGCACGGCGATGATGGACAGGTTGGGCGGGGCAACCGTGTCAGTGGGCTGATCACCCCGTTCCGAGCCATGTCGCTCGAAGCTGTAGCCGGCAAAAATCCTGTCAGTCATGTCGGCAAAATATACAACGTGCTGGCAACTGCATTGGCTAATGCGTTGGTATCGCGCATTCCGGAAATCGAAGAGGCGCAGGTGCAACTCTTGTCCGCGATTGGTCAGCCAGTGAGCCATCCGCAGCTTGTTGCGATTGAGCTGGCAACGGCAGACGGCCGGCTCGATAGTGTAAACAAGCGTTACGTCGAGAATTTAGTGCGTGCGACGCTCGATGATATTCCCGCGCTTTCCGCCAAGCTGGCACGCGGGGAATGCAAGGTATTTTAGAACGGTTCCTCGCTATCGAAGCAGTAACGAACCGTTGGAGCCATCCAGCTTGAACACGCTGACGCCCCCTGACAACTTGAGCGCCTGTTGTTCCAGCGAGGCGGCTGCGGCGGCGGCCTGCTCCACCAGCGCGGCATTTTGCTGGGTGACTGCGTCCATGTGACCGATCGCCTGATTGACCTGTTCAATTCCCGTCGTCTGCTCGCGGCTGGCAATTGCAATCTCGTTCATGAGAGTGGTTGCGCACTTGACTCTTTCAACGATCTCAGACATGGTGACACCCGCCTCATCCACCAGCTGCGCACCAATATCGACCTTTTCCACTGAGTTGCCGATGAGATCCTTGATTTCCCTGGCTGCACTCGCCGAGCGCTGCGCGAGATGGCGCACCTCGGATGCCACCACTGCGAATCCCCTTCCCTGCTCACCAGCACGCGCGGCCTCCACTGCCGCATTCAGCGCCAGGATATTGGTCTGGAAAGCAATGCCATCAATGACGCCGATAATATCGACGATCTTTTTCGATGACGCATTAATCGATGTCATCGTATCCACCACCCGTGCTACGACGGCGCCCCCCTTTCGTGCCACCTCCGATGCGGACTCGATGGCTCTACTTGCCTGATGGGCGCTGTCAGCATTCTGCTTGACCGTCGATGTCAATTGTTCCATGGAAGACGCCGTCTGCTCCAGCGAGCTTGCTTGTTGTTCGGTGCGAGAGGACAAATCAAGATTGCCGGCGGCGATCTGGCTGGAGGCACTCGCAATGGTGTCGGCACCATGCCGTACGTCGCTCACAATCTGCCTGAGACTTTGGTTCATGTCCTTGAGGGCCTGCATGAGCTGTCCGGTCTCGTCATGCGAAGCGACCTCAATTTCCTGCGTCAAGTCGCCTGACGCCACGCCTTTGGCAACGCGCACCGCCTGCCCCAATGGGCGTGTAATACTCCGCACCAGCCATATTCCTATAACGACAGAGAGCAAGACGCCGAACAGGATACCAGCGCTACAAGTGATGAACACAATGCGATAAATGTCCTGATTCGTTTCAAACTCCCTTTTCGCAGCATCCAGCTGATATTGCATGAGCGAATCAATGCTTTTCCGTACTGGTATGGCCAGGTCTTTCACCCGCCCGCGCATCAGCGTCATTGCACTATCGACGTCTTGTGCGCGCAACGCAGTTACCGCGGGTCGCCATCCCTCTGCGACAA
>JAKACN010000044.1 GCA_021821365.1 Pseudomonadota bacterium
TCTCCACTGAAGACCTCGAGGGCGACTTTCTGTCAAAACTGGGAATCGATCTCGCCCGGCCGCCTGCCATGATCGGCAAAGTGCTCCCGGATGGTCCCGCAATGTCCGCCGGACTGCGCGACGGCGATGTCATTGACAAGGTGAACGGCATGCGTATCAGCGACGGCCTTGCTTTTGTCGAGCTTGTGCGCGCATCTCCAGGGCGCCCGCTCGGTATCGAAATCAGGCGGAACGGTCGGGAATTGCATATCGACGTGACGCCTGAATCGTACGGCAAGAACGGCCAGACGGTGGGGCGCATCAAGGCGGAAGTGCCACTCGCGCCGGAAATGATCGTGGCAAGCGAAGCGCCGCCGGCGGCATTGGGAAAGGCCGTCAGGAAGACCTGGGATACCAGTGTCCTGACACTGAAAATGCTTGGTAAAATGCTTGTCGGCGAGGTTTCGTGGAAGAATATTACGGGACCGATCACCATTGCGGATTACGCGGGGCAGACAGCGCGTATCGGTGCCATCAGCTACTTGACGTTCATCGCATTTATCAGCATTAGCCTGGGCGTGATGAATCTGCTTCCCATCCCGGTGTTGGACGGTGGGCTTTTACTGTATTATTCGCTGGAACTTTTGACCGGGCGGGCCATTCCCGAACGGTTCGGAGAATTGGCCCAGCGAGCAGGCGTGGGCATTCTGATGACGTTGATGGCCGTCGCCATCTTCAATGACATCGTTCGGCTCATGTCCTGAGCTTTCGCCAGTTGTCAGAGGATGGGCGGCTGGCGGAAGCATTGATAATAAAATAACCGATGAAATTATATTCCGAGCGTTTTTCCCAGCCTTTATTCTCTCGCCGCCTCATCGCCATTGCCGCTTTCACCCTCATCGCGGGCCATGCGCTGGCTGTCGAGCCGTTCGTCGTCAAAGACATCCGCGTAGAAGGGATCCAACGTACCGAAGCGGGGACCATTTTCAGCTATCTACCCGTACGCGTCGGAGAAACCTATACCGATGAAAAGGGCGCCGCCGCCATCAAGGCGCTATATGCAACCGGCTTTTTCAAGGACGTCCGCATTGAAGTTGAAGGCGATGTCCTTGTCGTCAGCGTCGAGGAACGTCCTGCGATTGCCAGCGTCGACTTTACCGGCATCAAGGAATTCGACAAGGATCAGTTGACCAAGGCACTGAAGGACATCGGGCTCGGTGAGTCCCGGATCTTCGACAAGGCGCTAGTCGACCGCGCGGAGCAGGAACTCAAGCGACAGTATCTGTCGCGCGGCCTTTATGGGGTCCAGATCACGACAACGGTAACGCCGATCGAACGCAATCGCGTCAACATCACCTTTGCCGTTGACGAGGGAGAGGTGTCACGCATCAAGCAGATCAATATCGTCGGCAACAAGGTGTTCTCCGACAAGGAACTGCTGGGCCTGCTGAATCTTTCCACACCCGGTTGGTTCACCTGGTATACCAAGGCCGATCAGTATTCGAAGCAGAAGCTGACAGGCGACATCGAAACTTTGCGTTCCTTCTACCTGAATCGCGGCTACCTGGAGATGCAGGTCGAATCAACCCAGGTGTCGATTACGCCGGACAAGAAGGACATCTACATCACCATCAATATCAATGAAGGTGAGAAATTTTCAGTCGGGAACGTCAAACTGGAAGGTGAGATGTTCGGCCGGGAAGAGGAACTGAAGTCGCTTGTGCAGCTCAAGCGCGGGGATGTTTATTCGGGTGAAAAGCTTGCGGAAAGCGTCAAGAAGATTTCCGAGCGCATGGGCAATTTCGGGTATGCCTTTGCAAACGTCAATGCGAATCCGGAAATCAACCGCGAAAAGAAGGAAGTCAGCTTCACGATTCTGATCGACCCCGGCAAGCGCGTGTATGTGCGTCGGATCAATATTTCCGGCAATACGAAGACGCGCGACGAAGTTATTCGGCGTGAATTCCGGCAGTTTGAAGATTCGTGGTACGACGGCGAGAAGATCCGCCTGTCGCGTGATCGCGTGGACCGGCTCGGCTACTTCAAGGAAGTCAATATCGATACGCCGGAAGTGTCGGGGACGACGGACCAGGTCGACGTCAATATGACGGTGGCGGAAAAGCCCACTGGCAACATCCTGCTGGGCGCTGGCTTCTCGAGCAGCGATAAGCTTATGCTGACAGGTTCCATCCAGCAGGCGAATGCATTTGGCAGCGGCAATACGCTCGGCCTTGACGTCAACACCAGCAAACTCAACAAAACCATTGCCCTGTCTCAAACCACACCGTATTTCACGGATGACGGGGTTAGCCGAAGCTACGAAGTCTTCCTGAGGACGATGCGTCCGCCGGAGGTGAATACCGGCGATTACATGGTGCAGACAACCGGTGCGAACATCCGGTTCGGCGTTCCGTTCTCCGAGCTCGATACCGTATTCTTCGGAGCCGGCCTCGAGCACACCAATGTAACGACCTATACTGGCGTGCCGGGGCATAACGACAGTCCTGAGCTTTACAAGCGTTACGTGACGGACTTCGGTGATGGCACCGTCGCGAAAACGACCAGCATCCCCCTGACAGCAGCATGGCAGCGCGATAGCCGCGACAGCGCGCTCGTGCCTACTGTTGGGCGTTACCAGCGCGTCAACTTCGAGGTGGCGCCTGTGGGTACGCTGCGGTACTACCGTGCGGTCTACCAGCATCAGTACTTCCGGCCGCTGTTCCGCGCGGTGACGCTCGCGCTGAACGGCGAGTTCGATTACGGCCGCGGCGTGGGCGGCAAACCCTACCCGATCTTCAAGAACTTCTATGCCGGCGGCATCGGATCGGTTCGCGGATACGAGGGGTCGTCGCTTGGTCCGCGCGCGGCCAACGGTGATCCGCTGGGTGGCACGTCGCGTATCATCGCGAATGCCGAACTGCAGTTCCCGTTCCCTGGGTCCGGCAATGACCGAACCTTGCGCTGGTTTACGTTTGCCGACGCCGGCAATGCGTTTGCGGAAGGTGTCAGACCGCAGCTTGCAGAACTACGTTATTCCGCCGGCCTCGGTATCAGCTGGGTATCACCCATCGGTCCGTTGAAGCTGAGCTACGGCATGCCGCTGAATGCGAAGACGGGTGATCGCAAGCAGCGGTTCCAGTTCCAGCTTGGGACTGGCTTCTAGTGGCATAATAGTAATTTGTTTTGCGGAGAATGACCTTGAAGTCTCTAACTACAGCATCGGTATCGCTCAAGTGCATGGCTCTTTGCGCGGCGCTTCTGTTACCGCTGGCGAGTGCGCAGGCCCAGGAATCCAAAGTCGGCTTCGTCAGCACGGAACGCATTTTCCGTGAGGCTGCGCCGGCCAAGGCAGCGCAGGCAAAAATCGAACAGGAATTTTCGCGGCGCGACAAGGAACTTCAGGAAATGGCCAGCAAGCTGAAATCCATGTCCGAGAAACTCGACAAGGATGCGGCTGTGCTGTCGGAGTCGGACCGGATCAAGCGCCAACGCGATCTCGCAGACCTTGACAAGGATTTCCAGCGCAAGCAGCGTGAATTCCGCGAGGATCTGAATCAGCGACGCAATGAGGAACTGGCGATTGTCCTGGAACGTACGAACAAGGTGATCAAGCAGATCGCTGAAACGGAAAAATACGACATCGTGTTTCAGGAAGCCGTTTACGCAAGCCCGCGTATCGACATCACGGACAAAGTGCTCAAGGCGCTTAATAACGGCAAGTAATCTTTGTAAAGGGCCGCAATGAGCACTCGGCTGCAACAACTGGTCGAACGCTTGGGAGGCCAACTGATCGGCGATGCCTGCACGGAAGTCGTCGGCATTGCACCGCTGGACTCTGCAGATGCGTCGCATGTGACGTTTCTCTCCAACCCGAAATTGCGCGCGCAGGCGGCGCAGACCAAGGCCGCTGCGCTGATCCTGTCGCCGGCGGACGACGCCGCGATCGGCGAAGCGTACAACGGTGTGCGCATCGTTACCAGCAACCCCTACGCCTACTTCGCACGTGTCGCACAGTTTTTCGCAGAACTGGCGGCAATTCCGGTTGCGCCGGGGATTCATCCGAGCGCGAGCGTTCATCCGGATGCGCGGATCGATCCGGGCGCATACATCGGTCCGCATGTCACCATCGACGCGAGCGCAGACATCGCTGATGGCGCCGTCATCGACGCGGGATGCTTTATCGGGCGCGGTGCCAAGGTAGGGATTCGCACGCACTTCTTTGCCAATGTCTGTTTTCACGCCGGATGCGAAATCGGCGAGCGCGGCATCATTCACTCAGGCGCGGTCATCGGTGCGGACGGATTCGGGTTTGCCAATGACAAAGGGGAATGGGTCAAGATTCCGCAAACGGGGAGAGTCGTGATCGGTAATGACGTCGAGATCGGCGCCAGCACCACCATCGATCGCGGCACACTGGCGGACACGATCATCGAAGACGACGTCAAGCTGGATAACCAGATCCATATCGGGCACAACTGCCATATCGGCGCCCATACCGCGATGGCCGGGTGCGTCGGCGTGGCAGGCAGCGCGAAGATAGGGAAATATTGCACCTTCGGCGGAGCCGCCATGGTGCTGGGCCAATTGACGATCGTCGATAACGTTCATATCTCGGCAGCGAGCATGGTATCGCGCTCCATTCTCGAACCAGGCCATTACACAGGCTTCTACCCGCTGGCGAAAAATGCCGACTGGGAAAAATCCGCAGCGATTGTGCGCAATCTGGGAACGATGCGTGAAAAAATCCGCGAGCTGGAAAAAACGATTAAAACGCTCACTGAAAAAAAGTAATGAAAACTCTCGATATCACCCAAATCAAAGAATATCTTCCGCATCGATATCCCATGCTGCTCGTCGATCGTGTGCTGGAATGGGAGTCCGGCAAGACGATTACCGCCATCAAGAACGTGACGGCGAACGAGGAATTCTTCAACGGCCATTTCCCGCACAAGCCGGTGATGCCCGGCGTGCTGATGATTGAAGCGCTTGCACAGACGGCCGCGCTGCTCTCTTTTCTGACCATGGGACAGAAACCCGACCACAACAGTGTGGTCTACTTTGTCGGCATTGATGGTGCGCGCTTCAAGCGGCCGGTCGAGCCGGGCGACCAGCTCAAGATGCAGGTGGAAATCCTGCGCACGGCGCGCGGCATCTGGAAATACAAGGCACAGGCGAGCGTTGACGGCCAAGTCGCGGTCGAAGCCGAGCTTATGTGCACGATGCGCAGCGTGGCAGACCCAAGCCAGCCAGCGGGGCAGTGATGACGATTATCCATCCGACCGCGATTGTCGATTCGAAGGCAGAACTCGATGATTCGGTCGAGGTCGGTGCCTATTCGATCATCGGTCCGCATGTCAAGATCGGGGCTCGTACCAAAGTTGGCCCTCATGTGGTCATCGACGGCCACACGACGATCGGGGGCGAAAACACATTTTTCCAGTTTTCCTCGATCGGCGGCGCGCCGCAGGACAAAAAGTATGCGGGCGAGCAGACGCGTCTGGAGATCGGCGACCGCAACCTGATCCGCGAGTTCTGCACGTTCAATCTTGGTACCGTGCAGGATGAGGGGGTAACCCGCATCGGCAACGATAACTGGTTGTTGGCTTACGTGCACATCGCGCACGATTGCGTGGTCGGCAGCAACACGATCTTTTCCAATAACGCCAGCCTGGCGGGGCACGTTCACATCGGCGACTGGGTGATCCTGAGCGGGTTTGCCGCCGTGCATCAGTTCTGCCAGATTGGCGACCATGCATTCGTCGGGATGAATACAAGCCTCACCCAGGACGTCCCGCCGTTCGTCCTGCTGTCCGGTAATCCCGCTGCGGCGCACGGCATCAATATCGAAGGCCTCAAACGCCGGGGCTTCAGCAGGGAACAGATCGGCGATCTGCGCAACGCTTACAAGCTGATCTACAAATCCGGACTCACCGTGGAGGAAGCCAAGGTCGAGCTCGCAAAGGCGGAAGCTGATAGTCCGCGATCCGCCGCCTGCTTGCGTTCGATGCGCGAATTCCTTGATCGCACGACCCGTGGCATCGTCCGATAATCTTTCCATCGCAATGGTCGCAGGAGAAAGTTCGGGCGACCTGCTTGCCAGCCGCCTGCTCTCGGGCTTGCGGCCACATGTCCCCGATGCCCTGATCCATGGTATCGGTGGTCCGAGAATGGCTGAGTACGGATTTCGCAGCGACTGGCCGATGGAAAAGCTGTCGGTGCGCGGGCTGTTTGAAGTTCTTGCGCATTACCGCGAAATCAAGGGTATCCAGAACAGCCTGCGCGACCGGTTGCTGGTGGAAAAGCCGGCGGCCTTCATCGGTGTGGATGCGCCGGATTTCAACTTCGGACTGGAAACCCAATTGAAGCAGGCCGGTATTCCGACCATGCATTTCATCAGTCCGTCGATCTGGGCATGGCGTGGCGGACGCATCAAGAAGATCGCGCGTGCCGTATCGCATATGCTGGTCGTGTTTCCATTCGAGGAAGAGATTTATCGCAAGGCAGGCATTCCTGTGACTTATGTCGGCTATCCGCTGGCGGAAGTCATTCCCATGGAGCCGGACGTCGCCGCCGCGCGCGCGGAACTCGGCTTGCCACTGGATGCTCGCGTCGTTGCCATTCTCCCGGGAAGCCGCATGTCCGAGCTGAAGTACAACACAACGGCGTTCGTCGGCGCGGCGCGCTTGCTGGCGCGGCGCGATCCCTCCATCCGATTTGTGGTGCCAATGGCGGGCGAAAGGCAGAAGGCCTATTTCGAGGAACTGGTGTCGAAGGCAGGGCTTGCGGAAGTGCAGGTTCAGTTGCTTGCAGGTCGCTCGCATACGGCGATTGCAGCTTCGGACAGCGTTCTAGTCGCCTCCGGCACCGCCACGCTCGAAGTGGCGCTGTACAAGAAACCGATGGTGATCGCCTACAAGATGATGCGCGCATCCTGGGAAATCCTGCGCCACATGGGCTATCAGCCATGGATCGGATTGCCGAATATACTGGCCCGGGAGTTTGTCGTGCCTGAGCTCCTGCAGAATGCAGCGACGCCAGAGGCGCTTGCCGACGCGTTATGGAAGCAGCTCGAAGATTCCGAGCTGCGCGTGCGGTTGCGTCAACGCTTTACTGAAATTCACCATGCATTATTGCGGGACACGGCAAAGGAGAGCGCGCAGGCGGTCCTGCAACTGATCGGACGTGCGACGGCATGAAAGCGGATACATCAAGCCTGCCGCTCTTCGATTACGCCGGCGACCTCATTTGCGGCGTGGATGAAGCCGGACGCGGGCCCTTGGCCGGAGCAGTCTTTGCCGCAGCAGTAATCCTTGATCCCGCGAAGCCGATCGACGGGCTGCGTGATTCGAAAAAGCTGACGGAAGCGCGGCGGAATATCCTAGCCGAGCAGATCAAGGAGCATGCGTTGGCCTGGTCGATTGCGCAGTGCTCGGAAAGCGAAATTGATGCGCTCAATATTCTGCAGGCTTCCATGCTGGCGATGCGGCGCGCGGTCGAAGGACTCAAGGTAATGCCGACGCTGGCCCTGATTGATGGCAATCGCTGCCCGGTAATGTCGATCCGTTCCGAGGCGATCGTCAAGGGCGACGACAAGATTCCCGCGATCTCCGCGGCATCCATCCTTGCCAAGACGGCGCGCGATGCCGCCTTGATGGCGCTGCACCTGCAATATCCCCAATATGGCTTCGACCAGCACAAGGGGTACCCCACGTCCTTGCACCTGGAACGACTGCGAATGCATGGCGTGTCCCCGGTGCATCGCAAATCGTATGCGCCGGTGCGCGAGTTGATCGAAAATGCGCTGAGGCAGCCGGACGGGCGTCGTTCTCGCGGAAACTGACATGAAGAGCATCACATCGCGGGAGAATCCGCTCTACAAGGAACTGAAACTTCTGGCGACCAGTTCGCAGGCTCGACGCAAGGCCGGACGCACGCTGCTGGACGGCACGCACTTGTGCCAATGCTACCTGGAGTGTATTGGAATGCCTCCCATCTGCGTTGTCAGCGAAAATTCGCTGTCGCATGCCGAAGTCGTGGATGTTGTCGGACGCTGCGAGGCTGCGCATGTGCCTTGTATCAGCCTGCCCGACCAGATGTATCAGGCCGTGAGCCAGGTGGAGCACGGCATCGGCCTGCTGTTTATCATCGATACGCCCCACCCGCCGATGCCCGAGAAACTATCAGGTTCGGCAGTTCTTCTGGACAACCTGCAGGATCCGGGCAACCTCGGCTCCATTCTCCGCAGTGCCGCAGCGGCCGGAATCGAAAGAGTGTTTTGCAGCCAGGGCACGGCGCTGGCGTGGTCCCCAAAGGTGCTGCGCGCAGGAATGGGAGCGCATTTCCTGCTCCAGATCCACGAAAACGTCGATCTCGCTTCTTTGGTGCAGTCCGCCATGGTCCCGGTACTTGCTACCAGCTCTCACGCGGAACAACGTATATACGATGTCGACCTGGCCAAGCCGGTGGCATGGCTGTTCGGCCATGAAGGGCAGGGCGTATCAACGGAATTGCTCGGGCTGGCGACCAGTCAGGTGTCGATCCCGCACCTTGGGCCGGTCGAGTCGTTGAATGTCGCGGCGAGCGCTGCAATCTGCTTCTTTGAGCAGGTCCGACAACAAGTTGCCTGCCAGGATTCTTCCGCGACACGGAGTCGCAGGCGTTAAATGGCGTCGGTCTGCTTGCGGCACTCCTGGTAAACCAGGCCCGGGGCAATGTAGTGTTCCCCTGGCTCCAGCCGCATCTCGCTCTCCAGCGGGCAAATGCGGTCAAACTGATACGTGCGCCCCTGAATGACCGCGTACCGATAGATCGGGCAATCGCGATAGCTACCAATCGGTTCGGATACCCGTTCGGGGCGGACAACGCCCAATTCCTGTCGCGATTGCATTCTTTGTTTGTTGCCTGGCAGGAATCCGAGCGACTCAATATCCGACTCGACATTCCCTAATCCGTCTTTCAACGCCCAGAAGAAAAAGAGCAATCCGCCCCACAAGACCAATTCGATCAGCATGAAATCCATTCCTGCCTCCATACTCCTTGGCTTATTTATACCCAATTTGTAAGCTTTGTGTAAGCTTTTTCTGAGGAGTTCCTGATCGAAATCGGATGACAAGAAAAAAAGCCGTCGCGCTTGTGCGGGACGGCAATTATGAAAAACACATGAAAAAAGTCAGTACGCGCCTGGCTGGCGCTGCGGAGCTAGTAGGACGGATTTTCTGATTTGATTTCCTGCAGGATCATTGTTGCAATTTCCTCAATGGATTTCGCCGTTGACGACATCCACCGGATACCTTCGCGTTGCATCATTTTTTCAGCCTCGTTCACTTCGTAACGGCAATTCTCCAATGCAGCGTATTTGCTGCCCGGACGCCGTTCATTCCGCACTTCCGACAAGCGATCGGGAGCAATGGAGAGGCCGAAGATCTTTCTCTTGTAAGAAAGCAGGTCGCGCGGCAGCTTGCCGCGTTCGAAATCTTCCGGGATCAAGGGGTAATTTGCGGCCTTTACGCCATATTGCATAGCGAGATAGAGGCTGGTTGGCGTCTTTCCGGAACGGGACACACCTACGAGGATCACATCCGCTGCGGCAAGATTCTGGTTGGATTGACCGTCGTCATGTGCCAGCGAGAAATTGATCGCCTCGATGCGATTCTTGTAGTCCGCCGAATCGGCGATGTTGTGGCTTCGCCCAACCGTATGCGTGGACTTGACCCCAAGCTCCTGTTCCAGCGGTTCGACAAAAGTCTGGATCAGGTCCATGTGCATGGCCTTTGAACGCCGGATGACCGATGAGAGTTCGGACTTGACCAAGGTGGAAAAAACGATGGCGCGCTTGCCGTCGCGCTCGCATGCTTCGTTGATTTCCTGGACCGCCTCATGAGCCTTGTCCAGAGTGTCGATGAACGGCAGGCGAATTTGCCTGAAACGCAATTCGAATTGCGTGAGGACCGAGTGTCCAAAGGTCTCCGCGGTGATTCCCGTACCGTCCGAAACGAAAAATACGGTGCGATCGGCGGGCGGCAGGTGAGGTGCGGACAAGTCTGGCATAATGTTGACCAAATATAAAGCATGAAAAGTTCTTTAGTGTGCGACAGGATGTGTTGTGCACTGTAAAATGGCAACCAATTTGAATACATCACTTCGCGCCCACGAAGAATAACAAAAAGATTCGGGCGACGACGACAGATATGAAGATTTTCCATCATCAAAACAGAGGTAGTTATGTCAACCGCACTCTCAACCGGGGCGACCCAGGAGGCTACGTACGTAGCTTCATTTGAAAATCTGCGAATGACGGACGTCGAGTCCGTCGGCGGCAAGAATGCGTCGCTTGGCGAAATGATCAGCCAGCTGGCTGGTGCCGGCGTTCGCGTTCCCGGTGGCTTTGCAACGACCGCGCAAGCGTTTCGTGATTTTCTGGCCTATAGCACTGATGGCGGGGCAACGCTCGGCCAACGCATTGCCAACCGTTTGGATTCTCTGAACATCGACGACGTACGCGCACTGGCGCAAGCCGGCGCGGAAATCCGCCAGTGGATCTGCGAAACGCCGTTCCAGCCCCGGCTTGAACAGGAGATTCGCGAGTTTTACCAGCGCCTGGTGGCCGATTCGTCCGCCGAAATGTCGTTCGCCGTGCGTTCTTCCGCAACCGCAGAGGACTTGCCGGATGCGTCGTTTGCCGGTCAACAGGAAACCTTCCTGAACGTGGTAGGCGTCGACAATGTGCTTGAAGCGATCAAGCATGTCTTCGCGTCGCTTTACAACGACCGCGCGATCTCGTATCGCGTGCATAAGGGATTCACGCATGCCGAGGTTGCCCTTTCCGCTGGCGTGCAACGCATGGTCCGTTCGGATGTCGGTGCTGCCGGCGTGATGTTTACCATCGACACGGAATCGGGCTTCAAGGATGTGGTTTTCATTACGTCCAGCTACGGCCTGGGCGAAACCGTTGTGCAGGGAGCGGTGAATCCGGACGAGTTCTACGTTCACAAGCCGATGCTGGAGCAGGGCAAGCTGCCGGTCATTCGTCGCAATATCGGCTCCAAGCTGATCAAGATGGAATTCACCGGGGAGGCCAAGGCCGGCCGCTCCGTGAAGACGGTAGACGTGCCGATCGAGATGCGCAACCGCTACTCGCTGAACGACCAGGAAGTCGTCGAACTGGCGAAGTATGCCGTCATCATCGAGAAGCATTACGGCCGCCCGATGGATATCGAATGGGGCAAGGATGGCCGCGATGGCAAGCTGTACATCCTGCAGGCGCGCCCCGAAACGGTAAAGTCGCAGCAGAAGGCGACCGATGCGCAGCAGCGCTTCAAGCTGAAGAGTACCGGCACCGTGCTCGCCTCCGGCCGTGCAATCGGCCAGAAGATCGGCGCCGGCCCGGTTCGCGTCATCCACGATCCTTCGGAAATGGAGCGCGTCCAGCCTGGTGACGTGCTGGTGGCCGACATGACGGATCCCAACTGGGAGCCGGTGATGAAGCGGGCATCGGCGATTGTCACCAATCGTGGCGGCCGCACCTGCCATGCGGCGATCATTGCGCGCGAGCTGGGTGTGCCGGCAGTCGTCGGCTGCGGCAACGCGACCGACATGCTGAAGGACGGAACCCTGGTGACCGTGTCCTGTGCCGAAGGCGACGAAGGCAAGATTTATGACGGCCTGCTGGAAACCGAAGTGTCGGAAGTGTCACGCGGCGAACTGAAGGAACTGCCGTTGAAGATCATGATGAACGTCGGTAATCCGCAGCTCGCTTTCGACTTCCAGTCGATCCCGAATGGCGGTGTCGGTCTGGCGCGGCTGGAGTTCATCATCAACAACAACATCGGCGTGCATCCGAAGGCGATCCTGGAGTACCCGGGGATCGACGCCGACCTGAAGAAGGCGGTGGAATCGGTGGCGCGCGGCCATGCTTCGCCGAAGGCGTTTTACGTCGACAAACTGGCGGAAGGCGTTGCAACGATTGCTGCCGCATTCTGGCCGAGGCCGGTCATCGTGCGTTTGTCCGACTTCAAGTCGAACGAGTACAAGAAGCTGATTGGCGGCTCCCGTTACGAACCGGATGAGGAAAACCCGATGCTCGGCTTCCGCGGTGCGGCACGTTATCTCGCCCCGGATTTCGCAGAAGCGTTCGAAATGGAATGTCAGGCGATGAAGCGCGTGCGCAATGACATGGGCTTCACCAATGTGGAAATCATGGTGCCGTTCGTTCGTACGCTGGGACAGGCCGAGAAGGTGGTGAACCTGCTTGCGAAGAATGGCCTGCGTCGCGGCGAAAACGGCCTGCGCCTGATCATGATGTGCGAGGTGCCGTCGAATGCAATCCTTGCGGAGCAGTTCCTCGAATTCTTCGACGGCTTCTCGATCGGTTCGAACGATCTTACCCAGCTCACGCTCGGCCTCGATCGCGACTCGGGAATGGAATTGCTGGCAGCCGATTTCGATGAGCGCGATCCGGCAGTACGCGCCTTGTTGTCGAAGGCGATCGCGGCCTGCCGTGCGCAAGGCAAGTACATCGGTATCTGCGGACAAGGACCTTCCGATCATCCTGACTTCGCGGAATGGCTGATGAAAGAAGGCATTGCATCGATTTCCTTGAATCCGGATACGGTGATCGATACCTGGCAAAAGCTGGCATCGGCGCGCTGATTCCACAAGCGGTGTAAGGGTTTTTCCTACGAAAACGCGGGCATCTTGCCCGCGTTTTCCATTTTTGCGGGCAGCTGTTGTGTGTCGGCAAAACAAGGGTGGAAAAGCGTTTGACGTCAAAGCGTTTTGGATTAGACTTGAGCCAACTTGTCATCGGACAACAACCAACAAAAACAGCAGTACTTGCATGTATTGCGCCCCCGCTCCCCTTTGGGTTGTGGGGGCTTTTTGTTTTTGGAATATGATTGAAAAATAAAAACAGGGAGCAGGGGGCGATATGGCCGGGTGGATAGTGTGGTTCATATTGGTGGGCGTCATGGTGATCCTCGAAATGTTCACCGGGACGTTCTACTTGCTGATGATTGGCATCGGTCTGGCCGCTGGCGGTGTCGCCGCATTGGCTGGGCTTACGGATAGCGCTCAAATGGTGGTGGCGGCGCTTGTCGGCATCGTTTCCACCGCCGCATTACGGCGCAGCAGGTGGGGAAAGGCTTCGCGAGGCCATGCTGCCCGTGATCCCAACGTGAATCTCGATATCGGACAGACGCTTCAGGTCGATGCGTGGTCCGGGACCGAAGGAGGAAGAAGGACATCCAGGGCCACGTACCGTGGCGCGCTCTGGGATGTTGAACTTGAACATGGAGCGCGTCCCGAGGCAGGGATTTTTGTGATCCGTGAAGTCAGGGGCAGTTGCCTCATCGTCGCAAACCACGAGAAATAAAAAGAAAGGATGGGTAGAAGAAATGAGCTTTGGGACCTTGAGCCTGGTCATTTTCATTGTGGCGGTGGTATTCGTCGTGAAGACCATCAACGTCGTGCCACAGCAGCATGCGTGGGTGGTGGAGCGCCTGGGGAAATATCATGCGACCCTCGGACCGGGACTGAACATTGTCCTGCCTTTCATCGATCGTATCGCCTATAAGCATTCGCTCAAGGAAATTCCGCTCGACGTGCCGAGCCAGGTATGTATCACCAAGGACAACACGCAACTCCAGGTGGACGGCATCTTGTACTTCCAGGTTACAGATCCGATGCGCGCATCCTATGGCTCGTCCAACTATATTGCCGCCATCACCCAGCTCGCGCAGACCACCCTGCGCTCCGTGATCGGCCGGCTGGAACTGGACAAGACGTTTGAGGAGCGAGACTACATCAACCGCGCGATCGTGAATGCCATCGATGAATCCGCCTCGAACTGGGGAGTCAAGGTGCTGCGTTACGAGATCAAGGATCTCACGCCGCCCAAAGAGATTCTGCATGCGATGCAGGCCCAGATCACGGCGGAGCGCGAGAAGCGTGCGCTGATCGCGGCATCCGAAGGTCGCAAGCAGGAACAGATCAACATTGCAAGCGGCGAGCGCGAAGCCGCGATTGCGAGATCGGAAGGCGAAAAACAGGCGGCGATCAATCGTGCGCAAGGGCAGGCCGCAGCGATCCTCGCCATTGCCGAAGCAAGCGCGGAAGCCCTGCGCAAGACTGCTGCGGCGATTCGCGAGCCAGGCGGGGCGGATGCGGTCAACCTGAAGGTGGCGGAACAGTATGTGAGTGCCTTTTCACAACTTGCCAAGACCAATAATTCCATCATCGTGCCGGCCAACATGAGCGACATCAGCGGCCTGATCGCCAGCGCGATGCAGGTCGTGAAGTCGCAGCAGAGGGCATGAGCTTGAAAATGGGAGGCGTCAGCGGCGATGCTGTTTCAG
Organism: Pseudomonadota bacterium; assembly: GCA_021821365.1. Taxonomy (GTDB): domain Bacteria; phylum Pseudomonadota; class Gammaproteobacteria; order Burkholderiales; family Burkholderiaceae_D; genus Noviherbaspirillum. Next base: position 14,331 of record JAKACN010000044.1, read on the forward strand.
GATCGTCTGCTGCTCGCGCTGCCAATCGCGCTGCTTTTCGCTCTCGCGCTTGTCGTGCTGCTTCTTGCCCTTGGCAAGGCCGATCTCGCACTTGATGCGGCCTTTCTTGTAGTGCAGGTCGATCGGAACCAGGGTGTAGCCTGCACGCTCTACCTTGCCGATCAGTTTCTTGATTTCGTCAGCATTGAGCAGCAGTTTGCGGGTCCTGACGGGGTCCGGTTTGATATGTGTGGAAGCGGTGGGCAGAGGGCTGATATGGGCGCCGAACAGGAAGACTTCGCCACTGCGCACAATGACATAGGCTTCCTTGAGTTGCACGCGACCGGCACGGATGGATTTGACTTCCCATCCTTCCAGAACCATGCCGGCTTCGTAGCGCTCCTCGATAAAGTAATCATGGAAGGCTTTTTTATTGTCGACAATGCTCATGAATGTAGGAAACAGGACAGGTCAGTTAAAATTCGAATCTCGTATTTTATCAAACGGTTTATTTCCAATGGCTGTTGTACACAAGTCCGTATTGCTCGGCTACAGCGCCGAGCAAATGTTCGCGCTGGTGAGCAACTTCGAGGATTATCCGAAGTTTCTGCCGTGGTGCGGCGGCGCGGAGATCAAGCACCAGGAAGGCGACAAGGTGATTGCCTTGATGACCATCAACTATCACGGCGTCAAGCAATCCTTCTCCACGGAGAATATCAACACGCCGCCAACCTCCATCGACATGGTGCTGATCGAAGGGCCGTTCAAGCATCTCGACGGGAAATGGACGTTCAAGCCCCTGAGATCGGATGCCTGCAAGGTCGAATTCGACCTGCAGTATGAATTCTCGAGCAAGATGCTGGAGCAGATCATCGGCCCGGTATTCAACATGATTGCCAACAGTTTCGTCGATTCGTTCTGCAAGCGGGCGGAGACAGTGTATGGCTGATATCAGGGTGCAGATCTGTTATGCGAGGCCCGAAGCACAAACCTTGCGGGAGGTAGTCGTGCCACACGACGCGACTGTGCGGGCCGCTATCGAGAAGAGTGGCGTATTGCGCGACTGGCCGGAAATCGACCTGAGCTGCCTGCGCGTTGGCGTGTATGGCAAACTCAAGACTCTCGATGCAGGGTTGCGAGATCATGACCGGATTGAAATCTACCGGCCGCTGATTGCCGACCCGAAGGAATCGCGCCGCAAGCGCGCGGTGAAAAAGGAAGAGGCAAAGGGTCGCTAACCTTATCTCCGCGGGGACGAACTCACCCGCAGCATCTCAAGCTTACTTGCAGTTCGCGAGCGTCTGTCGCGCGTCGCGCATTTCCTGTTCGCGTTGCTCGTCTGTCAAGTAGGTGCGTTCGCCACTCCGGTCCACCCGGGAAATACGCGCTCCGGATTCCAGCATCCGGACGTACTCGCGTGCACGGTCACATTGCTTTGCCTTGTCAGCGGCAACGCGCGCTTCGTCCGCCGCCTTTTTCTCCTTCTCGGCTTTCTCGGCCATGCGTTTGCGGAAATCCGCGTTCTTCTCGGCGATCGTCATGTCGGGCTTGGCGGGGGGGGCGTCCGCAGCGGCATTGTCGACTGGCGTTGCTGCTGGTGCCGAAGAGCCGCCGGGTTGCTTGAGAATGCGGTTCGCCGGTACCGAGGCTGGCGGCGGCATGTCGGAAAACTGCTTGATACCCCGCTCGTCGAGCCATACGTACTGCGCGGCGGCGACGCCGGACACGCCGAGGGTGGCGAAAACAATTGCCGACGCGGCCAGGCGTCGAAGTGGGAAGTGCGTCATTGGTACCCTTGAATCAGGAACATATTGGGGATTTCGCCATGCTTTGCCGGGGATGTCAATCGACGGAAGGCGCTATTGGAGCGAAAAAAGTACGCAAAAACAACGCCTTCCGGGGATTACTGTATAATCCGCTTTTGCGCCTATAGGAATCACTATGCGTCTACTCCAAAAAGCACTCACATTCGATGACGTGCTGCTCGTTCCGGCTCATTCGGACATTCTCCCCAAAGATACCTCACTGAAAACGCGCCTGACGCGCAACATCACGTTGAACATCCCGCTGTTGTCTGCGGCAATGGATACGGTCACCGAATCGCGGCTCGCAATTGCAATGGCGCAGGAGGGGGGCATTGGCATCGTCCACAAGAATCTCAAGCCCAGGGAGCAGGCGCGGGAAGTGTCGAAGGTCAAACGATTCGAATCCGGCGTGGTGCGCGACCCGATCACGATTCCGCCGACGATGCGCATCCGCGACGTGATCGCGTTGTCGGAACAGCATGGCATCAGCGGATTTCCGGTGGTCGAGGGCAAGACCGTGGTGGGCATCATTACCAACCGCGACCTGCGTTTCGAGGAAGAACTGGAAGCGGAAGTACGCGCCAAGATGACGCCGCGCGAGAAACTGGTCTACGTGAAGGAAGGCGCGGGTCTCACAGAAGCGAAACGGCTGATGAACAAACATCGGCTGGAGCGCGTGATCGTGGTGAATGACGAATTCGAGCTGCGCGGGCTGATCACGGTGAAGGATATCCAGAAGGCGACCTCCCATCCGAATGCCTGCAAGGACGAGCATGGCAAGCTGCGCGTCGGCGCGGCCGTCGGTGTTGGCCCGGACAACGACGAGCGCATCGACCTGCTGGTCAAGGCAGGAGTGGACGTCATTGTCGTCGACACCGCGCACGGACATTCGCGCGGTGTGCTCGAACGCGTCAAATGGGTGAAGACGAACTATCCGCAGGTGGACGTCATCGGCGGCAACATCGCGACGGCGGCTGCCGCGCGGGCGCTGGTCGAGCACGGCGCGGACGGGGTCAAGGTCGGCATCGGCCCCGGATCGATCTGCACGACACGCATCGTCGCAGGTGTGGGCGTTCCGCAGATCACGGCGATTTCCAATGTCTCCGAGGCGCTCAAGTCCAGTGGTGTGCCCTGCGTCGCCGACGGCGGCGTTCGCTTCTCGGGCGACATTGCCAAGGCGCTGGCCGCAGGTGCATCGAGCGTCATGATGGGCAGCATGTTTGCCGGCACCGAGGAAGCCCCGGGCGAAGTGATTCTTTATCAGGGCCGGAGCTACAAGTCCTATCGCGGAATGGGCAGCCTGGGTGCAATGAGCGAAGGCTCCGCCGATCGCTATTTCCAGGACGTCGCAAGCAATGCCGACAAGCTGGTGCCGGAAGGCATTGAAGGCCGGGTGCCATACAAGGGCAGCGTTCTGGCGATCCTGTATCAACTGGTCGGCGGCGTGCGTTCTTCCATGGGCTATTGCGGTTGCGCGACGATCGACGAGTTCCGCGAAAAGGCCGAATTCGTCGAAATTACATCGGCAGGCATGCGCGAATCGCATGTCCACGACGTGCAGATCACGAAAGAAGCGCCGAACTACCGTGCGGAATAATTTCCGCACGCATTCGATGCAATGACTCCCGTGGATCGCGCCAAGCTGTCAGACATGTCGATCCTGCGCACTGAGCAGGGCGATGTCCTGAATGGCGAAATCGATCATGAGATGCAGCGGATCGGCCGCATCGGAAAGACGCTGTTCGACGTGGCGAATTGCGTGATCAGGTTTGGTGATGCGGCGCCGGCTTTTGTGGACGGCGGCCGTTCCATCGAATCGATTGAGTCTGCATTCTGCTATGGCATGCCGTTGCAGGAAGTTCCAGTTGTGGTGCCTGATACCCGGAGTCATTCCTCGCTCGGGCAGCATCGCTCGGTGACAGGTGCGCCGTATATCCGGTTTTATGCATCGTATCCGATCCATAACGTGGACAAGACGCTGACGGGTAGCGTGAGCCTGGTCGACTATTCGCCGCGGCCGGCATTCCGTGAGCGGGATCTGCAGTTGCTGGCGGATTTGGCCGCGCTGGCCGAACGCGAGCTGTTCCTGCGCCATGCCAATGCCTCGCAGCTCGATCTGCAGAAGAAGAACAAGAACCTGCGGCGCAAGTCGCTGGTCGACCCGTTGATCGGCACCTGGAACCGGGGCGCCATCATGCGCATCCTGACCATCGAGGCAATCCGATGCGACAAGGCCGGGGAGCCGTTGTCGCTGATCGTGGTGGATCTTGATTTTTTCAAGAGAATCAACGACACCTACGGTCATCCGGCGGGCGACACGGTGCTGGTCAAGGTGGCAAGCCGCCTGCGATCCTGCATACGGCCGCAGGAAGCGCTGGGGCGATATGGCGGCGAAGAATTCCTGATCGTCTTGCCCGGGTCTTCGCATATGACGGCGATGGCGGTTGCGGAGCGAATGCGAATGGCGATCGCGGTGCAGCCGGAAGTCATTGCCGGCGCGAGCTTGAACCTGACGATCAGCGCGGGCGTTGCGTCAACAGACATGTTTCCAACTGCCACCACAGAAGAATTGATCAGCCGGGCCGATATGGCGCTCTATGCCGCGAAGGACGCGGGGCGCAACCGAGTCGTCAAGGCGACACCAGATTTATCCTGATTTTTTATACGCACCCATGCACTCAAAAATCCTCATCCTCGATTTCGGTTCCCAGGTAACCCAGCTGATCGCACGCCGCGTGCGCGAGGCCGGCGTGTTCTCGGAAGTTTTTCCGTATGACGTCAGCGACGACTTCGTACGCAACTATGGCGCCGCCGGCATCATCCTGTCGGGCGGACCGAACTCGGTGACGGCGGGCGATACGCCGCGTGCACCGCAGGCAGTATTCGAGATCGGCGTGCCGGTGCTGGGCATCTGCTACGGCATGCAGACGATGGCCGAGCAATTGGGCGGCAAGGTGGAAACCGGCAAGGTGCGCGAGTTCGGTTACGCCGAAATTCGTGCGCGTGGCCATACCGCGCTGCTGAACGGCATCAGCGATTTCGTCACTCCCGAAGGCCACGGCATGCTGAAGGTGTGGATGAGCCACGGCGACAAGGTCAACGACATGCCGCCCGGGTTCAAGCTGATGGCATCGACCGACAACTGCCCGATCGCCGGGATGGCGGACGAAGAACGCAAGATGTATGCAGTGCAGTTCCATCCGGAAGTGACGCACACCCAGCAGGGCAAGGCGATCCTCAGCCGATTCGTGCACGAGATCTGCGGCTGCAAGTCCGACTGGAACATGCCCGATTACATTGCCGAGGCGGTTGAATCGATCCGCAAGCGGGTTGGCGATGACGAAGTCATCCTCGGCCTGTCCGGTGGCGTTGACAGCAGCGTCGCTGCCGCGCTGATCCATCGCGCGATCGGTGACCAGCTCACCTGTGTGTTTGTCGATCACGGTCTGCTTCGCCTCAACGAGGGCGAGATGGTGATGAACATGTTCGGAAAGAACCTCGGCGTGAAGGTCATTCATGTTGACGCGACCGAACAATTCATGGGCAAGCTCGCAGGCGTCACCGATCCGGAAGCCAAGCGCAAGATCATTGGGCGTGAATTCGTGGAAGTATTCCAGGCCGAGGCGGGCAGGCTGAAGAACGCGAAATGGCTTGCGCAGGGGACGATCTATCCGGACGTAATCGAGAGCGCAGGCAAGGGCAAGAAGACGGCGCATACCATCAAGAGCCACCATAACGTTGGCGGCCTGCCGGAGACGCTCAACCTGAAGCTGCTGGAGCCGCTGCGCGAATTGTTCAAGGATGAAGTACGCGAGCTGGGTGTGGCGCTCGGACTTCCGCATGACATGGTGTACCGCCATCCCTTCCCCGGACCGGGGCTGGGCGTGCGCATCCTTGGCGAGGTGAAGAAGGAATACGCAGACCTGCTGCGCCGTGCCGATGCGATCTTCATCGAAGAATTGCGCGCCATGAAGGACGAGGAAGGCAAGTCCTGGTACGACAAGACCAGCCAGGCGTTCGCAGTGTTCCTGCCGGTGAAGTCGGTGGGCGTGATGGGCGACGGCCGCACCTATGAATACGTGGTGGCATTGCGTGCGGTGCAGACGCAGGACTTCATGACGGCGCATTGGGCGCATCTGCCGCACGATCTGCTGGGCAAAGTGTCGAATCGCATCATCAACGAAGTGCGCGGCCTGAACCGCGTGGTGTACGATATTTCCGGCAAACCGCCGGCGACGATCGAGTGGGAATGATTCGCTAGCGTTTCACAGCGTTTCATCACGCCCCATCTTTCGACAGAAGCCCTTGATTTATCAAGGGCTTTTGTGTTTTATCGTCTCATGTTGAGTACTGACATCCCACGGTTTTTACCGGTTAAAGTGACGGTATAGTTTGTGAGGTGCGGCATGACGAACCATTTACCGTCTTGATACTCTGACGGTAAATATGGGAGATGGAGGAAAGACGATGGCCCTGAGTGACACGAAGCTGAAAAACTTCAAGCCGCAGCAAAAGGCGTATAAGGTTGCGGACCGCGACGGCATGTATGCGGTGGTTTCGCCCAAGGGCACCATCACCTTCCGCTACGACTATCGCCTGGCAGGCCGGCGTGAAACGCTTACCCTGGGGCAGTATGATGCGTTCCAAGCCAGCCAGCCCAAGCGTGACCCCGCGGTCATCAAGTACGGGGATCCGCTGTCGCTGGCCGATGCGCGGGAACTGCTGGCACGGGCCAAGAATACGGTCAGTCACGGCGAATCGCCGGCACGGGACAAAGCGGACGGTAAAAAGGAGTGTCGGGAATCAGGCACCTTCCAGACCTTTGCCGAAATCTGGCTGCGCGACGCGGGTTTGGCCGACAGCACGGCAGCGATGCGCAAGAGCATCCTCGACCGTGACGTACTGCCCAAGCTCGGCAAACGCAAGCTGGAGGAAATCACGCCCAGCCAAGTGCTCGACCTGTGCGAGAAGATCAAACAACGCGGGGCGCCGGCCACCGCGGTGCATGCCCGCGAAATCATCCAGCAAGTTTACCGTCACGCCATGTCGCGCGGTCTCAAGATCGACAACCCCGCCGAGGGCGTGAAAGCCTCGGCGATTGCTACGTTCAAGCCGCGAGAGCGGGCTTTGACGCCGGGCGAGATACAGACATTTTTTACCGTCCTCGATTCCGTCGGCACGTTGCCGACGCTCAAACTCGCGATCAAGTTCATCTTGCTGACAATGTGCCGCAAGGGCGAACTATTACTGGCGACGTGGAGGGAAGTTGATTTCGAGGCAGCCACCTGGACGATTCCGGCCGAGCGCATGAAGGCCCGCCGGCCGCACGTGGTCTATCTGAGCCAGCAAGCCATCGATCTGTTGGTGGGACTCAAGACTTGCGCCGGCAGCAGCCCATACCTACTCCCCGGCCGATATGAGACTGATAAGCCGATGAGCGAGGCGACGCTCAATCGCGTGATTAGCGCCGCGGTCGAGAAATCGCAAAAGGATGGCCTTGATCTCCCGCACTTCTGTGTCCATGACCTGCGCCGGACAGCATCGACGCTGCTGCATGAGGCCGGCTTTAACACCGACTGGATTGAGAAGTGCTTGGCGCACGAGCAGCGGGGCGTACGTGCCGTCTATAACAAGGCTGAGTACGCCGACCAGCGCCGGGAAATGCTGCAAAGCTGGGCCGATATGGTCGATGGATGGATCGCCGGGGCCAAAGTGGTGCCGTTACGCAATGGTCGGGCCGCGTAGCTTTTATTGCCCTGACGGCGTTCGGTGCGGTTGGCAGGGTAGGGGCTGCATGGTGGCCTGGACTGGCTTGCGTTGCTTTGAGTCTTCTGGAATACGGGTTCAACAGAGCATGCCGCCCATCGAATCAGGCTGTGTTCCTTGTCAGGAGCCAATGGCGAAGTCGAACCGACGTGTTTCTTTTATTCGTCATTTATTTGTATTTAACGAAAAAATGGAACATACTTGAGGCACCATGCGCTTTGATACCCACTCCCAACGCCTGCTTCATCTGCTGCGGCAGAAGGGTGTCTTGCGTCCCAGAGAGTTGACGGAGCTGGGCATTCCGCGTGTCTACCTCACGCGGCTGACCGCCAGCGGCCAACTGGAAAGAGCGGGGCGCGGCTTTTACCGTCTCACCGATCATCCCCTTTCCGAGCACGAGGGGCTGGCGACCATCGCCACGAAAGTGCCGCAGGCCGTCTTCTGTCTGCTCACGGCCTTGCAGTTTCACGAACTGACGACGCAACTGCCCCGCCAGATCTGGATCGCGATGCCACGCGGCAGTCATGCCCCCAGGATCGATTATCCTCCGGTCAAGATGGTGCAATTCTCCGGTGCGTCGTATCTGGAGGGCGTCGAAATCCATGTCCGGGACCAGGTGAAACTTCCTGTCTACAGTATCGCCAAGACTATCGCCGATTGTTTTAAGCACCGCAACAAGATTGGACTGGACGTTGCGCTCGAGGCATTGAAGGATGCGCGCGCGCAGCAGAAGGTCAGTATCGACGACTTGTGGCACTACGCCAAAATTTGCCGGGTCGCGAACGTGATGCGTCCCTACCTGGAGGCGGTCGCATGAAGAAGGATCTCGCGGCCTCCGTGCGCGCACGCTTGCTGGTCCTCGCCAAGGCGCAGGGCGCGGACTTCAACCAGGTCCTGATACGGTTTGCGCTGGAGCGCCTGCTGTATCGCCTAAGCGTGTCCGCCCATGCCGATCGTTTCCTGCTGAAAGGGGCCTTGCTGTTTACCCTGTGGTACGACATGCCGCATCGCGCCACGCGCGACGCCGACTTGCTCGGTTTCGGCCCCAGCGACCTTGACGCGATCGCGCAGACCTTCCGGGACATTGCGAGCGTGGATGGCGAGGATGGCATCACGTTTGATCCGGCCTCGGTCGGCATTGACGAGATCCGCAAGGACGCAGCGTATGCCGGTGCCCGCGTGCTCATTTCCGCCGAGATCGCGACGGCTCGGTGCAAGACGCAGATTGATATTGGCTTCGGCGATGTGGTGACGCCAGGTCCGGTGCACGCGGTTTACCCGGTGCTGATCGACGATTTGCCGGCACCACGACTGCGTACCTATCCGGTCTATACGGTCGTATCGGAGAAGTTGCATGCGATCGCGTTGCTCGGCATGACCAACAGCCGACTGAAGGACTATCTGGATCTCTGGGTGCTGCTGGATCGGGAAACGCTCAATGCGCATACACTGGCCAGAGCGATCGCCGCGACCTTTATTCGGCGGGGCATGGCAGTCCCGGCCAAACTGCCCATCGGATTGACGGACGAATTTGCGAATGATCCTTCAAGACAAGCATTGTGGCGTGCATTTCTCAAGAAGAATGAGCTGGTGCCGCTGCCCTTGATCGATGTGGTTGCCAAACTGCGGACGACGCTGGAGGCTGCACTCGCGCAGGCGATCGTTGTCGCGGCAGATGCCGACAAGCCGAACGCGTCATCTTCTTCGATGGCGCACAAGCAGTGACGCGCCAGTTTTCGCGCAATGGGACTTCGGGTGAAAACACCTCACATATTGGTTGGAATGGCAACCGCTGCGCTCATTGGTCTGACCTGCAGGGAGCGGGCAATGCCTCGCGCGTCGCGGTAATCAGGTTCAGCTCGTCTTCCACCGCGTCCGCCATTCCTTCCCGTCCGGTTGCGGCCGTCGGTTGTGCGCGCAGCAATACTTCGTGGATGTCCAGGACGAGTGCCGTCGCGGGCGGTAGGTATTGCGTCGTTTCCAATGACCAACCGGGGCGGCCACCATGCGCGGTTGATGTGCAGATGAGGCGAATTTTTTCAATTTGGCTTGAAAAGCTTTGGTGCTGCGTATTTCACTGTTCGTGTGCACTCTGTTCAGCGACAAGCTCATCATGTTCGCTGATCATGATCACCGTTACGGCGACGGATCCGTCGTCAATGGCGGGCTTTTACCAACCCGCGCTCCCACATTACCAAAGCGGGTACGATTAACTACCATGCGATCCAGTGGGATTGCCAGCAGTGCAGCCGGAAAGCGCAATGCTGTCCGAATACACCAACCCGAAAAATTGCGCGCAGCATCCACGAAGATGCACGCGATGTCGCTCGCCATAGCATGGATACACCGGGATATTGGCAGTCGCGTCGTCGGCGCAAGAAGGTGGAAGTGCTGTTCGCGCATCTCAAGCGCATCCTGAAACTGGACCGCCTACGATTACGAGGACCATCCGGGGCACATGACGAATTCTTACTGGCAGCCACGGCGCAGAATCTAAGGCTACGCTGAACAAGCCGCCGATTTCCGAATTCAGGCCGAGATAATCGATTTGAATCGGAAATTGGCGGCGTTCAGCCGGTTATTTCAAGCCCTTGCGGGCGTTTCACCGGGCGTTTGCGCCCCCTTTCGCCCATTACGGGCGCACCTGTGCCATCAACCGATCGCGTGACAGGTAAATATTCGCCAGGGCAAGCGCCGTGAAGGCGCGGCATGCATTCTTGGCCAAGCCGCGATAGCGCACCTTGGTAAAACCCCACAGCCGCTTGACCACCGCGAACACATGCTCGACCCGCGCCCGGATCTTCGACTTGTTCCGGTTCTTCGCGCGCTTGACCTCATCGATTGCCTCATCCTTGCGGCGGCGCACGCGTTCGTTCGTGAAGTCCTTCGCCTGCGGCGCCTTGCCATGCATCAGCGTCTTTTGGCTGGCGTAGGCGCTGTCGCCATACACGCGCTTCTCCCGGCCATGCAGCAACTGCGGCAGCGGGTGCTTGTCGTGCACGTTGGCCGGCGTCACCACGGCGCTGTGCGCCAGGCCGCTTTGGCTGTCCACACCGATGTGCAGCTTCATGCCGAAGTACCACTGCTTGCCTTTGCGGGTCTGGTGCATCTCCGGGTCGCGCTGCTTATCGGCGTTCTTGGTCGAACTTGGCGCGGCGATGATCGTCGCATCGACGATGGTGCCGGTCTTGAGCGTCATGCCGTTCTCTTGCAGCACCCGCCCCGCTTCGGCGAACAGCCGCTCGCCCAACTGGTGCCGCTCCAGCAAATGGCGGAACCGCAGCAGGCTGGTCGCATCCGGCACCGCTTCGCGCCCCAGATCGATGCCGGCAAAGCGGCGCAGGCTGGCGCTGTCGTACAACGCTTCCTCGCACGCCAGGTCGGCCAGGTTGAACCAGTGCTGCAGGAAATGGATGCGCAGCATGCGCTCCAATCCGATCGGCGGCCGCCCGTTGCCCGGCTTCGGGTAGTGCGGCTCGATGACCGCGCACAGCGCTTCCCATGGCACGATGCGATTCATCGCCTCCAGAAATTGATCGCGCCGCGTCGGCTTGCGGTATTGCTCGAAGCCTTGGTCCGCCGCCATCGCCAGTGTCTGCTGTTTCATCGTCGTTCGCCGTATCCGTTGCCAATGATGCCTGTAACGCTTG
>JAKACN010000295.1 GCA_021821365.1 Pseudomonadota bacterium
TGCTGTGTGCATGCGGCACTGGCGATGCGCGAAGACGGTTACGAAACCATCATGGTCAACTGCAACCCGGAAACGGTGTCCACCGACTACGACACCTCCGACCGCCTGTACTTCGAGCCGCTGACGCTGGAAGACGTGCTGGAAATCGTCGACAAGGAAAAGCCTTACGGCGTGATCGTGCAATACGGCGGCCAGACCCCGCTGAAGCTGGCACTGGATCTTGAGGCGAACGGCGTGCCGATCGTCGGCACTTCGCCGGACATGATCGATGCCGCGGAAGATCGCGAGCGTTTCCAGAAGCTGCTTCAGGACCTCAACCTGCGCCAGCCGCCGAACCGCACGGCGCGCACCGAGGAAGACGCGCTGCGCCTTGCCCAGGAAATCGGTTATCCGCTGGTAGTGCGCCCGTCCTACGTTCTCGGCGGCCGTGCCATGGAGATTGTGCACGAGCAGCGCGACCTCGAGCGTTACATGCGCGAAGCGGTGAAAGTGTCGAACGATTCGCCGGTACTGCTCGATCGCTTCCTCAACGATGCGATCGAAGTCGACGTCGATTGCTTGTCGGATGGCCAGCGCACCTTCATCGGCGGTGTGATGGAACACATTGAACAGGCCGGCGTCCACTCGGGCGACTCCGCCTGCTCGCTGCCGCCGTATTCGCTATCGAAGGAAACCGTCGAAGAACTGAAGCGCCAGACCGCACTGATGGCCAAGGGCCTGAACGTGGTCGGACTGATGAACGTGCAGTTCGCCATTCAGCAGAAAGAAGTTGATGGCAAGCTGCAGGACATCGTGTTCGTGCTGGAAGTCAATCCGCGTGCGTCGCGTACCGTTCCGTACGTATCGAAAGCTACCGGCCTGCAACTGGCGAAGATCGCCGCGCGCTGCATGGTCGGCCAGTCGCTGGAGAGTCAGGGCGTCAAGAAGGAAGTGGTACCGCGGTACTTCAGCGTCAAAGAGGCCGTCTTCCCGTTCAACAAGTTCCCGGGCGTCGATACCATCCTCGGACCGGAAATGAAGTCGACCGGCGAAGTCATGGGCGTGGGCAAGACCTTTGGCGAAGCCTTCGTTAAATCGCAGCTCGGCGCCGGCGTAAAACTGCCGAAGTCAGGCAAGGTCTTCCTCAGCGTAAAGAACAGCGACAAGCCGCGAACCGTCCAGGTGGCGAAAGACCTGGTGGAACTCGGCTTCACGCTGGTGGCAACCAAGGGCACGGCTGCGGCAATCAGCGCGGCGGGTATTCCGGTAACGCCGGTCAACAAGGTCGTGGAAGGCCGGCCGCACGTTGTCGACATGATCAAGAACAACGAAATTGTCATGGTGATCAACACGGTCGAGGAAAAGCGGACGGCAATTACCGACTCGCGTACCATCCGTACGTCGGCATTGCTGGCGCGGGCGACGACCTATACCACCATCGCCGGTGCGGAAGCCGCGGTCGAAGGCATGCGTCATCTCGACGAGTTGCATGTCTACGATTTACAAGGCTTGCATAAATCTTTACACTAGGCTTTTACAGTTAAGACTTAGCCACAGAGGTCACAGACGATTCCGGGTTTCCCGGAGTTATTTGTGACCTCTGTGGTTTTCATTTCGCCTCAAGAAAATCATGAGCACAGTACCCATTACCAAACGCGGCGCGGAACTTCTGAAGGAAGAGTTGCACCGCCTGAAAACCAAGGATCGTCCGTCCGTTATCAGCGCCATTGCAGAGGCACGCGCGCAGGGCGATCTGTCTGAAAACGCCGAATACGATGCAGCCAAGGAACGCCAGGCGTTCATCGAGGGCCGCATCGCGGAACTGGAGGGCAAGCTGGGCGCTGCTCAGATCATCGACCCGACCGTGCTGGATGCAGAAGGCCGTATCGTTTTTGCATCGACCGTTGATCTCGAAGACCTTGAGTCCGGACAAAAGGTGACGTACCAGATCGTCGGCGAGGACGAGGCCGACCTGAAAGAGAAAAAAGTGTCGATCACATCGCCCATCGCCCGCGCCCTGATCGGCAAGTATGCCGGCGACGTGGTCGAAGTGAATGCACCTTCCGGCATTCGCGAATACGAAGTCCTCGAAGTTCGTTACATCTGATTGGCCATGCGTACCGCGCGCATCCGCCTGCTGATTGCATCACTCTGGGTGGGGAGCATATGGACCGTCGGATACGTGGTTGCGCCCACCTTGTTTGCAAGCCTCGCGGACAAGGTGCTTGCCGGGACGATCGCCGGAAAGCTGTTCCGGATTGAGGCATGGTTGTCTGTGGGCGCGGTTGTTGCGCTATGGGTCCTGTTGAAAACCCGTATGGGCGAAGGTGATGGAAGGGCTGGCAAACAGTTGCGCTGGCTTGTGCTGGGCATGCTGGCCTGCACCCTGATCGGGTATTTTGCCTTGCAGCCGTCTATGGCTGCTTTGCGTGCGGCCGCCGGACCAGGCGGCGTGATGGACGCAGCGACGAAGGCGCAGTTCGGCCTTCTGCATGGCGTATCCAGCGTGTTCTACCTGATCCAGAGTCTGCTCGGGGTACTGCTCATCTGGAAGCTCCGCTGACCGGAGCGGCGTTTGTTTCGGCTCTCCGGGTCCCGTTCGTGCTGATGGTTCAAGCCCTGCCCAAGACAGATTTCTTTGTGCTGGATTGACGCTTCTTTGCACGCTTGATGTTGCCACCGGCGGTCACGCGTTCATTGCCTTTCAGGACAACCTTCTTCACCGTCGGGCGCTTGGTTCCGCTCGGGCTTGCCTTGATGATGGTCACCTCGCGCAGGCCTTTGCCGCGCTTGTCCCTGCGTTCGCCGGACGTTTCCTTTTTCGGGCGGTACAGGACAAGAAGCTTGCCGATATGCTGAACCGGCGCGGCGCCGAGCTTTTCGCAGATCGTTTCGTAGGTTTCGATGCGGGCGTCGCGGTCGTCGCCGAAAACGCGGACCTTGATCAGGCCGTGGGCATCCAGGCTGACGTCGATCTCTTTCAGCACGGAGGGCGTCAGCCCGGCTTCGCCGATGATGACGACGGGATTCAGCGCATGGGCCTCGGAACGAAGCGCGCTGCGCTCGGCGGGTGTCAGTTTCAACATGATTAATATTCCTTAAAAGCGGTATTCTACGCGAATGGCCAAGAACAAATTCAACAAAAACTGGTTGCACGACCACATCAACGATCCGTATGTGAAGCAGGCGCAGAAGGAAGGCTATCGTGCGCGTGCCGTCTACAAGCTCAAGGAAATCGACGAGGCTGAACGGCTCGTCAGGCCGGGACAGATCATTGTCGATCTTGGCTGCACGCCGGGAAGCTGGTCGCAATACGTTCGCAACAAGCTGGCCGGAAAAGAAGGTGGCGGCATCAACGGCACCATCATCGGCCTGGACATTTTGCCGATGGAGCCGATCGCGGACGTGCATTTCATACAAGGCGACTTCCGCGAGCAGGAAGTGCTGGATCAGCTGGAAGAAGTGGTCGGCGGCCGAAAGGTCGATCTGGTTCTGTCGGACATGGCGCCCAACCTGTCCGGCGTTGCCGTCACGGATGCTGCGCGTGTCGAGCATATTATCGACCTTGCGCTGGATTTTGCACGTGGCCACCTGAAACCTTCGGGAGCCCTGCTCGTCAAATGTTTCAACGGGCCGGGGTATACCCAGCTTGTCGAAAAATTCCGCCAGGAATTCAAAACGGTCATTCCCAAGAAGCCAAAGGCAAGCAGGGACAAGTCCTCGGAAGTTTTCTTGCTTGGCAAGGTCCTGAAAAATCCTCAATAACCGCAAGTTGATTACTTGATAAGCCTTGATTTCCAGGATCTGAGCCACACATCTTGTAAAAGTCCGGATCCCGCCGACAAGGTTCAGGTGTGGAGGCCGAAGTTGCCGCCATTTTCCACGCGATTTGAAGCAATATTCGGGCTGGCAAGCACCGATTATTGCGGGTAGAATCAATTACAAGCTATTGTAAATGGGCGCGCCTGCGTCTAAGGAGTTCTAGTGAACAACATGTTTTCCAAGGCCGCCATCTGGGTGGTCATCGCCTTGGTGCTCTTCACCGTCTTCAAGCAGTTCGACGGTCGCACTCTGGGCGGCGGCGCAACGCCGATCCCGTACTCGGACTTCCTGGATGAGGTCAAGGCCAAGCAGATTCGCGAAGCAGTCATCGAAGACCGCACCATCGTTGCCACGACCAATGACGGCAAGCGCATCAAGACGGCAGTGACCTATCTTGACCGCGGCCTGATCGGAGATCTCATCAACAACGGCGTCAAGTTCGACGTCAAGCAACCTGAAGAGCAATCCTTCCTGTCGCAGGTTTTCATTTCCTGGTTCCCGATGCTCTTGCTGATCGGTGTCTGGGTATTCTTCATGCGGCAGATGCAGGGTGGCGGCAAGGGCGGGGCCTTCTCGTTCGGCCGCTCCAAGGCGCGCATGCTGGATGAAGCGAGCAATACTGTGACCTTTGCCGACGTCGCCGGCTGCGACGAGGCCAAGGAAGAAGTGCAGGAGCTGGTTGACTTCCTGCGCGACCCGACCAAGTTTCAGAAGCTGGGTGGCCGCATTCCGCGCGGCGTGCTGATGGTCGGTCCTCCGGGTACCGGCAAGACCCTGCTGGCGCGCGCGATCGCGGGCGAAGCCAAGGTGCCATTCTTCACGATCTCCGGTTCCGACTTCGTTGAAATGTTCGTTGGCGTCGGCGCCTCGCGCGTACGTGACATGTTCGAGAATGCGAAGAAGCATTCGCCGTGCATCATCTTCATCGACGAAATCGATGCAGTTGGCCGTCATCGCGGCGCGGGCATGGGCGGTGGCAACGACGAGCGCGAGCAGACGCTGAACCAGTTGCTGGTCGAGATGGACGGGTTTGAAGCCAACTCCGGCGTGATCGTGATTGCCGCGACCAACCGCGCAGATGTGCTCGACAAGGCGCTGCTGCGTCCGGGTCGTTTCGACCGCCAGGTGATGGTCGGCCTGCCGGACATCCGCGGCCGCGAACAGATTCTGTACGTGCATATGCGCAAGGTGCCGATTGCACCTGACGTCAAGGCAGACATCCTGGCACGTGGCACACCCGGCTTCTCCGGCGCCGATCTCGCCAACCTGGTCAACGAAGCCGCATTGTTCGCGGCGCGCCGCAACAAGCGCCTGGTCGAGATGCAGGACTTCGAAGATGCCAAGGACAAGATTGTGATGGGGCCGGAGCGCAAGTCGGCCGTCATGCGCGAGGAAGAGCGCCGCAATACGGCATTTCACGAGTCCGGCCACGCGGTGGTCGCCAAGCTGATGCCGAAAGCCGATCCGGTGCACAAGGTCACCATCATGCCGCGCGGTTATGCGCTCGGCCTGACCTGGCAACTCCCTGAGCATGATCGTGTGAACATGTACAAGGACAAGATGCTGGAAGAGATCTCGATCCTGTTTGGCGGACGCATTGCGGAAGAGATCTTCATGCACCAGATGTCGAC
>JAKACN010000045.1 GCA_021821365.1 Pseudomonadota bacterium
CGCAGGCTGTGCGACCGTGCGATGATGCCGGTGACGATGGACGCGTCGTCGGAATCGCCCGGCACGTCGCGCACGAAGGAACGGTCGATCTTGATGATGTCGACCGGGAAGCGCTTCAGATAGGCCAGCGAGGAATACCCTGTGCCGAAGTCGTCGATCGAGAGACGCACGCCGAGGCTGCGCAGGCGATGCAAGGCCTCCAGCGTGTCCTGCGCATGTTCCATCAGGGTGCTTTCGGTGATCTCGAGTTCCAGCAGGTGCGGCGGCAGTCCGGTGTCGGCCAGCGCGCGCTCCACGGTCTCGGCGAAATTCTTCTGCAGCAGCTGCTTGACGGACAGATTGACTGCCACCCGCATGGTCTGGAATCCGTCCCCGATCCATCGATGCATCTGGGCGCAGGCCGTGCGCAGCACCCATTCGCCGATGGCGTTGATCAGTCCGGTTTCCTCGGCGAGCGGAATGAAATCGGCCGGCGAGACCATGCCGCGCGTGGAATGACGCCAGCGCACCAAGGCTTCGACGCCGACCATCTGCCCGCTGTCGACGCGCGCCTGCGGCTGATAGTAGACATCGAGCTCATTGCGCTCGATCGCGCGGCGCAAGTCGTTCTCAAGACGCACATGTTCGGAAATCGAGCGCTCCATCGAGGCTTCGAAGAACTGGAATCCGCTGCTGGTCTTCTTCGCGCGGTACATCGCTGTGTCGGCATGCTTGAGCAGCGTGCCGACGTCGGTGCCGTCATGCGGATAGATCGAAATACCGACGCTGGCGGTGACGAAGATGTCATGGCCGTCGATCTGGAACGGTGCGGCCAGCGCACGGCAGATGTTCTGCGCCGCGGCAACGGCGGCATTGGGGCCGATGACTTCGGCCAGCACCACCGTGAACTCGTCGCCGCCCAGGCGCGCCACGCAGTCGGCGTTGCGGACGCTGCGGCGGATGCGCTGCGCCACAGCGATCAGCAGCTTGTCGCCGATGTCATGGCCGAGCGTGTCGTTGACGTTCTTGAAGCGGTCGAGGTCGAGGTAGAGCACAGCGATCGACTCGCCGGCCACGCGCGCCTGCTCGATGCGGCCGCCGAGCTGATCGATGAACAGCGCACGGTTCGGCAGGCCGGTCAGCAGATCGTTGTAGGCGAGATGGCGGATGCGTTTCTCCGCCTGGTTGGCTTCGATGATGCGCCGCACGCGCTGCGACAGGACGGCGAAATGAATCGGCTTCGGAATGTAGTCGCTGGCGCCGGCGGCGAACGCGCGCTCGACGGAGGTATTGTCTTCCAGCGCGGTGATCATCAGCACAGGGATGGCGCGGCCGTTGGGCAGTTCCTGCACGCGGGCGCAGGCGGTGAAACCGTCCATCACCGGCATGACCGCGTCCATCAGGATCACGTCGGGCTGCATGCGCTTCAACATCATCAGCGCCTGCGCGCCGTCGGCTGCCTCTTCGACATGAAAACCGTCGCGCTGCAGCGTATGGCGGAGCGAACTGCGCGTGCTGCGATCGTCGTCGACGATCAATACCTGGGCCACGTCCTCACCGTGCCGCGCACTCAAGTGATCCTCGACATAGCCTTCGCTGCCAAGCATCGCGGCCACGGCGTCGAATGCCTGCTGCAGGCGCGGCAGCAACGGCAGGATCTGTTCGATCCGATGCTCGATGGCGAGTTCTTCCACGTCTTTTGCCAGTTGCGCAAGAACGGATGCGCCCAGGTTTCCACTGCTGCCCTTGATCGAATGCGCCATGGCGCGGGCGGTGTCGGCATTGCCCTCCTGCACCGCCTGCTCCAATTGGCCGAGGTAGCCGGGCGTGTCTTCCAGGAAGGGCGACACCGTCTGCTTGAGCGCCGGCCCGAGGATTTCGCGCAGTTTGTCGAACACCGCCTGGTCGATCGGGTTGGCTTCGTCTTCCGGCATTGCCGCATTTGGCAATGCCGTCCGTGCGCCCTGCTCGTCGCGCCGCAGCCAGCGCTCCAGCTTGTGGCGCAGTTCGACCAGCGTAATCGGCTTTGCCAGGTAATCGTCCATCCCGGCGGCAAGGCATTTCTCCGCGTCGCCCTGTTGCGTGTTGGCAGTCATCGCGACGATGGGCGTGCGGAGGCCAAGCGGCTCTTCGAAGTTGCGGATATGCGCGGTCGCCTCGTAGCCGTCCATCTCCGGCATGCTGCAGTCCATCAGGACCAGGTCGAAGCGTGCACGGCGCGCAGCGTCCACCGCCTCACGGCCATTGGCAGCGAATTCGCATTCGCATCCGTTCATCGTGAGCATGCCCGCGGCCACCATCTGGTTGGTGCGATTGTCTTCCGCCACCAGTACGCGGAACGGCTTCGCCACGCGATGCATGGCGTCCGGCGCCGCCGGCGTGGATGCCGCAGTGCCGGCAACGTGCGCGCCAGGCAGCAGGCGACGCACCGACTCCATGAGACGGTCGCGCCGCAGGGGTTTGCCGAGATACATGTCCGCGCCCAGCGAGCTGCTGCCCATCGGGGCGGCATAGCGGTCCAGCACGAGGATGCGCGGCACGGTCGTCTGCGCCTCGCAGCGCATGTGGCGCACGAGGTCACTGCCATGCTCGTCGATGGACTCCGCGGCCATGATGACAAGATCGTACGGCACGCGGGACTGCTCGGCGCGCATCAGCTCGGCCAGCGCTTCCGCGCCATTGCCGGCGACGGCACAGCGCATGCCGGCCCTGCCCAGCGTCTGCGCGATAAAGGCGCGCACGATGTCGCCTTCGTCCACGGCGAGCACGCGCGCGCCATGCAATGCACGGTCGTCCGGAGGAAGGGGCTGCACTTCACTCGGCGCGCAGCCGGCGGTAAACCAGAATGTGCTGCCCTTGCCGCGCTCGCTGGCCACGCCGATCTCGCCCTTCATCAGCACCACCAGCTGCTTGCAGATGGCCAGCCCAAGCCCTGTGCCGCCATACTTGCGCGTGGTCGAACGGTCGGCCTGCGCGAAGGATTCGAAGATATGCTGGACCGCCTCTTCCGCCATGCCGATGCCGGTATCGACCACATCAAAGCGTACGCCGAATGCTTCGCCCGGCGCGCACGACACGTGCACCGCGACTTCACCGTGCTCGGTGAATTTCACCGCGTTGCCGATCAGGTTGAGCAGCACCTGGCGCAGGCGCAGCGAGTCGCCCCGCACCCGTTCGGGCACGTCGGGCGCCATCAGGTAGCCGATTTCCAGGCCCTTCTGCTGCGCGGCTCTGGCGAGCAGCTCGATCACCTCCTCCACCAGCTTGCGCAAATCGAAATCGATTTCCTCGAGCTCCAGCTTCCCGGCTTCCATCTTGGAGAAGTCGAGGATGTCGTTGATCAGTTCAATCAGTGCGCGCGCCGAATTCCATGCCACATCGACGCATTCCTGCTGGCGACGTGTCAGCTGCATTTCCTTCAGCATGTCGAGCATGCCGACCACGCCGTTGAGCGGTGTGCGCACTTCGTGGCTGACGGTTGCCGCGAACTGCGTCTTCATCAACGCCGTGTGCAGGGCCTGGTCGCGCGACTGCTTCAGTTCGGCTTCGCGCTCTTCCAGCACACCCATCATCTTGTTGAACGCATGCGCCATGTCCACGATATCGCGCGGGCCGTTTGCCGAGGCGCGCATGCCGGATTCGCCCGCTTCCGCGCGCCCCATCAATTTCGACAGGGCCTGCAGCGGCTGCAGCATGCGACGCGTCAACAGGCGCATGACGCCGAGGAGAACGGCGGCGAACGACAAGGTGATGGCCAGGTTGCCGATCAGGAGCGAGGCAATCAGCTTGTTGAGCGTTCCCTTGCCGATCGTCACATGCACGTAACCGAGCAGTTGCGGTTCGCGCTCCTGCATGTCGAAGGGCGAGGAATCCGCCTGCCCGCCATAGACCGGCGCGCTGAAATACCATTCACTGTCGGTCTGGTACTCCAGCGTGGCGCGCGACACCGATGCGGGCGGGCCCGGGCGCTGCCTCGGCGGCTCGACGCCGGCCTTTGCCTGGGATAACAGCACCTTGTGCGCGGGATCGGTGATCTCGACCTGCAGCACGTCCGGAAATGCCAGCGTCGAGGCGATGCCCTCGCGGACATTGTCGGGCGAGCGATACAGGAGGGCGAGAATGCTCTGGCGCGCAAGGTTCTCGGCGATGCGCTGCCCCTGTTCCACGAGGTAGCCCTCCATGCGACGACTCGCTTCCCAGGAGTTCATCAGCGATGAAAACAATGCCAGGCCGATAATGGCGGCCGTGACCGTGATGGTCAACTGGCGGCGGAAGCCCGTGCGGCTCAGTGATTCGCGTAACATGATGCGGCGCTCACTGAACGCAACGGTGCATGCGCACGCGTTGCGATGGTCGGCAGGCCTGCAAGCTGCCCGGCAGGAGATCGACGTTCCTGATTGTGAAGAGTCTGTGCATCAAGGCTCCGGAAAGATGAAATCGAAAGTGCGTTGCTGTTGATATCCGATGGTCAGGCCGATATGGCTCGCGGTCCGCAGGTTGACGGCGGTCTGCACTTCGCGCAGCGGCTGCACCCCGCCGCGTCGGCGCGGGTCGCCCGACATCGCGGCCAGCGCGGAGGCGGCCAGCGTGCGGCCGAGTTCAAGATTATTGGGGTACAGCGCGAACAGCGCGCCCTTTTTCACATGCAGGAAGCTGCTGGAAAACACCGGCACGGTGCGGCTCCAGGACTCTTTCAGCACCAGGGGAAGAATGATGGTTTCGTCGACAGTGGTCGCATCCTGCGGCAACCAGACGGCATCCCGGCGACTGTCGCTCGCGGCGAATGCCGCTTCGTACATGCGTGCTGCAGTGGCAAGATCGCGCGCCTCGTGCGCAACCAGCTCCAGACCCTGCGCCTTGGCGGCGTCGCGTGCAATCCGGATCAGCCACTCGTTGTTCTGCGGATTGTAGACAACGATGACGCGCTTGACGCCGGGCAGCAGGCCTTTCAGGCGCGAAAACAGCAGTGCCGGGTCCGGCGTCAGACTCACGCCCGACAGGTTGCGCGTGTCGCTTTCCGGCACCGCCAGCACGCCGCCGATCACGACCGGAATATCGCGATCCAGCGCGGACACCGCCTTCAGCCCCTGACGGCCAAGCGCAATGACAACCTTTGCGCCGCTGCGTTTCAGTTGTGCGCCGAAATCGGCCGGATCCGCATTCGGGCCGACCGGATAATGACGGACCTCGCCCCGCGCCCCGTCTTCGATACCCTCGATGATTTTCGCAAAAATACTGCGATAGGGTTCCCCGATGTCCGGATAGACGATCGCCAGCGCGCCAGCGGCTGCCGGCCAGTCGGGGCGGCGCGTCTGCTCGCCGAGCTGCGCCAACGTGATCGACGGGCCATCCCGGTAGCTGGCAGGCGCGGCGTCGTTGAAAGGTAGTCTGGCGGAGGCGCCGCTCGCAGCAATGGCATCCACCGGCCAACTCGGGAACAGTCCCTGTCCGGCATGGGCGGCAGCCAGCGCGAACATCAGCAATATGCCGAGCCCGACACGCAGCGTACGAACCGCCAACCAGCTCATCATCGAGCGTTCCCTGCGAACATGATGCCTATCAAGAAAATGGTTAATGAAGCCCTCGAGCGATCATGCAGACGGCGGTCTTTGTGAAGAATACCTGTCAATGCAGGAAACCCTCGCGTGCCCCGGCCGAGTCACAGCATGTCAGATTTGATAGACCAGCTGCAGCCAGACCGCGCGCGGCGCCATTGGCAAGTCGTTCCGAATCGTTCCCGGCGCGAGAGATGGTTCCAGCACCGTCGCGTTGAAAAGATTTCGAATCGACGCCGAGAACGTCCATGGATCGCTACCGTTACCGCTCCGCAATGTCACATCCATCGTCGTGTAATCCGGCACCGGAGGGCGAGTGTCTCCGGCGGCGCGCTTGCGTTCGGCTACCTTGTTGATCTGGGCGCTGGCAAGCCAGCCGCTTGCATACCGCCAGTCGCCACGCAAATAGACGTGATGATGCGGGGCGTATCCGGCATCCTGGCCGGTCGATTCATCGATGGAGCGCTGGAAGGAGTAGTTGCCGGTGACACGCAACGCACGGCTGTAATCCCATACGGCTTCGAGTTCCATGCCGGCCCCGTGCTGTCTGCCCGTATTCTCATAGGTTGACCCGGTGCCGGGTATGGCGTTGGGCACCGTACGAATGATGTCACGCATGTCATACCTGAAGAAGTTCAGGTTGATCTGAGCATCCTTGCGGGCTTGCCATGAAAATGCGGTTTCCAGTGTCTTTGTGGTTTCCGGTCGAAGCGAACTGTTTCCACGGACAACCGGATTATTGACACTGTATTCCTCGACAAACGCCGGTGCCCGAAATGCGCGACCGAACAGCAGCTTGGCCGTAACATCGAGAGTCGCGTCCCATACCAGTGCCAGCCTTGGATTAGTCGTGCCGCCGAAATCAGAATAACGATCGTGACGAACGCCGGCAGTCAATGCCCAGTCTGCGGCGAAACGCCATTCATCCTGCGCATACAGGTAGCTCACGGTCCGCCGATGCGGCGTCAGGAATGGTGCAATGGCCGAGAAGTTCATGAGAGCGCCCGCCGGCACCGGGATACCGGAAGGCGTAAACGTGAAGTTCTTGATTTCCTCCGCATCGTACAAATCGAGATCATCATGGCCGATGCCGAAACGAAGGTTGTGACCCTTCACCCCCTGGTAGGTGGCGGAAGCCGCAAATCGTATCTGGCGCTCCGACGTTTCCGGCCCGCCAATCATCCCGTCCGGGAACGATCCCGTCGGAAAGGTCACTCCCGGCGGAAACAGCACGGCCGGCACGGGAAAGCGCTGCTTGTACTGCATGTAACTCGCGGTCAGGGTCGCTCCCCACGCGTCGCTGAGTTGAGGATCGGTCCATGACAAATCCGAGATGATGCGTTCGGTCTTGCCGCGTCCAACAGGATCCAATGCGGAGCCGACGCCAATTCCCGTCCCCATGTCATCGCGCAACTTGTAGCTGGTCCGCCAACGCCACTTTTCGAATGCCAGGTCGAGTCCGCCATCGAGGGCGTTCTGCTGATTGTTTGTAAATCCTGGCGCAAGGCTCGCGTGTGTCCCGAATGCTGCATCGTTTCGCGTTTGCGCATCCTCGGTGACAAGCTTCCTGAATCCGTCCGTGCTGCCGCTTCTCAGAAAGGCCGCAACGTCGAGAGGCCCATGCTTCCCGCCGTGCAGTACCCACGCATCTTTCGAATTGAACGAACCGGCACGCACGCCGACGCGCGTGCCCGGCGTATCGGCCGCGGTCTTGGTAATGACGTTGATCACGCCGGAAAACGCGTCGGCGCCATACAGGGCCGACCCCGGCCCACGAATGACTTCGATTCGCGCCACATTATCAAGTGGCAGACCGCCCCATAAATTCCCCTTGTTTCCGATAAAAAGCGTCGTAACCGGAATACCGTTCTGGAGCATCAATACCTGAGGCGTGTACTGGCTTACCACGCCCCGAATGGCGTACAAGGAAGAGTTGAAGTTGAAGCTTCGATTAACATGAAGACCGGGCACGGTCTCAAGCACTTCGTCCAGATCAACCGCGCCGGAAGCGGCGATATCCTCGGCGGTGATGACGGTCGCCACGGCAGGAGCGCGCCGGATATGCTGCTGGGAACCCGTGGCAATGGATACCGTGTACTTGTCACCGTACACAAGGGCCAGGTCTTCTTCTTCGAAGGCTTGGGCATGCGCTGATGCATGCCAGCCCAGCGCAATTGAAACCCAGAGCACCTTCGATCTTATCGTTCGCATTCTTCGCCCCCCCTGGCGACCATGACTTATCGGCGACTCGACATCCGAACGCTCATCTGGCTGAACCTGCTCGCCACTGGCGCTTCTGCGGCCCTTCATAGCGAACACCATGGCATGGTACCGGAAAAACGGCGCCTTCCGGCTTCTCTGTTGCTTCCAAATAACAGGGCGGCATTCCTGCAACAAAAAGCGGTACGCGGAAGACCTGGAAATCAGTTTTCGTGAAGCCCATGTCGGCGCACAGCGATGCCGTCATCGCGGCGTAATTCATGCGCAGGCGAGGATGGCGCGCGGTTAGCATGTGCTCGACTTCCTTGGCGATCCTGAAATGAGGTCCCTGGTCCAACCCAAGATCGTGTGCGAGGCCTTCGAGCCACGGCAAACGCTCGTCTTTGGTTTCGGGTGTGGGACGTCCATAGCCGAAGATCTTTCCCTCGCGCGCGACGAACTCCTTGAGGTCCCCGCCCGCCGCAATATGGCGCTGCGCCCTGAGGAAAAAGTCGATGGCCCGCACGCCCGGGTAGCCGCCATAAATCGATGCCTCGGAAACGGCCATCCCCGCGGAAATCGCCAGTCCGGGCGTGCTCCTGGCAGTGCCTGCCAACGCCGCAACCCGATTGTTCCAGAGGCGCGCATCCGGATAGCTCGTATAGACGAGAATCCCATGAAG
Organism: Pseudomonadota bacterium; assembly: GCA_021821365.1. Lineage (GTDB taxonomy): Bacteria > Pseudomonadota > Gammaproteobacteria > Burkholderiales > Burkholderiaceae_D > Noviherbaspirillum. The sequence goes on from JAKACN010000045.1 coordinate 8,416, forward strand.
CAGTTTCATCTGCTCACGCGTAAATCGCTTTCCCGTAACGCCGAACAGGTAAAGCTCGACCCAATCCATATTTCTCAGGTCGGCATGCAGATCGTGCCCCCGGAATACCGCACGTTCGCCGGCCCAGAATGCTCCCATCCGGCTACGCAGAATTCCGACATGTTGCTCGAGAACTTTCGGATCGCTCATTGATTTGCCTTTTTTGGATCGTTTTCCACCTCGATGGAGAAGAACGGAAACTTGCGGAATCCGTAGCCTTTCTGCTCAAGCGCATGCGCCGCCGCTCCCGGCAGACGCAGCATCAGGTGCAGCATTTCTCCCTCATCCGGCGAAAATCCGAGATCGTGATAGGCCGCTGACGCCACGCCAGACAAGCTCAACGGTCGCCCCGCAGCACGCTCCAGCGCGTCCACATTGACTGAAAGCCATTTGAGATGCGTGCCTGCGCCGAGACGCTCAAAGCACGCAAGCGCCTGCCTGACGATCGTTGACCGGCTGACGCAGTGGGGTTCGAACCCGGGGGGATGTTCCAGGTCAGGCCAGATATCCAGGCTGCCGGCCGATCTCGATGCCAGGCGGCGTTCCCATGACGGGAGATCCATTCCAAGCTCCCGCCATTCGCGCAGCATGAGTTGTACTTCCCTGCCTCCCGAAATTCCGCCGGCCCCTGCCGCGAGCGCCGCCATCAACGAAGACGCGGCTGTCGATCCGCACACCCCCGCACACATCGCCGCATGAACGGAAGGATCGCGCGGCCCCGGATTGGCAAGCGCGACAGCCAAAGCTTCGAGAAGATTCGCCTGCTCCGACGAAGGTGCCTCGCCGCGAAACAAGAGAAACAGCATGTCAGCCCAGCGGGCATTTCCAAGCATTTCGCCGAAGACATCGTAACCGTAGCACTGCGCAGATCGTGCGGAAAATGGGTTATCAGCTTCCGGCTCTTCGTTCCAGATTCTCGTATGTATGACGTCCACGGGTTCAAAGTCGCCGCTCATTCAATTTCCTTTCTGATAGCAGTCCTCTTCGGCAGCGAGATTTGGCTATCATCGCTCTTTCGCAGCCTTGAACTGGCGATTTCAATAATGTTCGCTAAGACGTTCAATGGCATCAAAGTATGTTCGCCAACACCCGCATCCGCACATTCATCGGCGGCACCTCCCCGGGATCGACCAACACGTCCAGCAACGTCGGCCCCGGGCGCGCGCATATCGCCTCGACATCAAGCCTTGCCAGATCCTCCGGCGACCGGATGGTGTATCCGTCGCCGCCCAGCGCCCGGGCCAGCGCGGCAAAGTCCGTCTGCGGCAGATCGCATCCGATCGGCTCCGCTTTCGCCAGACGCTGTCCGTGCTTCACCATGCCCAGTGCGCCATCATTGAGCACCACAAAAATCACGGTGAGCTTTTCGGCTACCGCTACCGAAAGCTCCTGTCCGTTCATCAGCATGCTTCCATCGCCGGTGATGCAAACCACCGGACTGCCCGGATTCGCAGCGGCAGTGCCGACAGCGCCGCCAATCGCCCATCCCATCGAAGCGAAATTCATCGTCACGCGCAACCACCCGCCGGGCGTCCTGCGGCGGCCGAGCGTGCGCTTGCGTTCGCCGAGGCGCCGCTCGCCGACGCGCCGGTCTTTCGGATGCAGGTAATGGGTGGACCATGACACGCTGTTGCCGGTGTCGGCCAGGAAGCGGGTGGTCGGCGGGAACATCAAGCCGAGTTCTCGCATCAGCCTTTGCGGCTTGATCGGCACGGCATCGCTCAGGTACTTGTCCATATCCGCGACCATGTGGTCGGGATCGGACGCCCGCGTTTCCAGTTCGCGCGACGCCTTTGCATGTTCGGCTTCGTAGGACGCCTTCTTTTGCTCGTCCTTCATGCGTTCGATCAGCCTGTTGAAGACGGTGAGAATGCGTCCGCGCACGTGAAAGCGCGCCATCGGCGTGAGGGCGAGGTGGTCTTCCGATTCGTCGATGTGCACAAGCCGTTCGTTGAGCAGGCTGTCGCTCCAGCCGCCGCTGTTCCACTCGCCCATGCTGGCGCCGACGGCGAGGATCAGGTCGACCGATTCATCGCGCAATGCGGCCTCGGCCGTCGCGTGGCCGCCGAAGCCGAATACGCCGCGAAACAGGGGATGATGCGGGCTGACCAGCCCTTTGCCGTCGGGAGTGGTGACGAAGGTTGCGCCGATCAGGGCTGCGAATTGCAGGATGGAACCGGCCGCTTCTCCGCACCATCCACCGATCAGCACGACGATTTTTCGTGCATCGACCAGCATCCGGCACAGGGCATCCACGGCGTCCTCGTCGACCAGCGACGAAGGTGCCAACAGTCGCCGCAGGTCGTAGGATGGTTGCGCAGGAATGCCCGGACTGCGAAACACATCGACCGGCATGCTCAGATGCACTGGTCCGCGCGGCGAGCGCGTGGCGCGCTGCAGCGCTGCGATCAGCTTCGGTTCGAACTGCCTCGGATGCGAGACCAGCGAGTTGTAGCGCGTGCAGTGACGAAGCATGCCGAGCACGTCGACCCCGGTACAACTGGATTCCTGCAGGGCGTGCTTGCCGAATGCCGGCAGCGCCGGCTGACCGGTGATCACCAGCATCGGGATGTTGTTGTCATAGGCACCGGCCACGCCGGTGATCAGGTTGGTGGCGCCCGGTCCAGACGTGGAGCAGCACACGCCGATATTGCCCGTCTCGCGCGCATAGCCGTCCGCCATGAATGCGGCGCCGGCTTCGTGGCGCGCCAGGATGTGCCGCAGGCCGCCCCTGCGACTGCTGCGGGCAATGGCGTTGTAGAGAGGTTCGATCGCGCCGCCGGGGACACCGAATATGTATTCGACGCCGATCTGTTCCAGGTAGGCCACCAGCAGGTCGGCGACTTCTATGGTTGGGGAAGAACTGGTTTGCGAACTTTCCTGTTCCCATTCATGGTCATCGTAGGTGTGCGAGAGGTTGGTGCGCATGATGAATGCTTGCTTTCGATGTGTTGAGCGCCCCCCTCTTGTTCTTGAAACCTGTTTGACGGCCGGCGCGGGCAGTCCTGGTTCGGGCAAGGGAGCGCGTACACGTGGTACGCCGAGCGCGGCAAGCACGGAACAGGACGGCACGGCTGGCATTCAAACCGGCTCTTCATGAGGGACAAATGGATGTCTCCCGTTCCAGGTGCCAGTTATTAACCCCGGGCAATGTTACCGTAAATATCCTGTCAGTTGTGAGTCAAAGTGAAGAAAGTACGTCGGTGTGACGCGTGTGCGAAACATGCGCTCGACGCGTTACGAAATGCACCTGCGCACTTCTTGATCTCGCTCGACATGATCGCGAAGGCATTGCCGCCGAAACAGGCAATCGGCTTCGCATTCCCGGCGTGCGGAATGGTGCGCCAGGCAGGGTTCTACAGCACCCGACCGCTTGCCGCGCAAACGTCGGTGTCGTTCCTTTCCTTGAAGGTATCGGGGTTGCTGAACATCAGCGCCGCAAGCAAGACCTGCAAGCGAGAGAAGATCATGACGGCGTGTGTCCGTCGCATCGTGAAGAACGACTGCCATGCATCAGGGCTCCACTGCCGTGTCGCTACAAGACGGAAGCGTCCCGCACGATATTATTTAATCGACAACCCTGCTCACCGCCTGCACCCGAGCGGCATGGACTGCTTGCGGAATGTTCTGCGGTTGCGCCGCATGGCGGGCGGCGATTTCGCCGGCATTCACCGACCGGGCCGCCGCCAGGGCCGACTGCAAGTGCACGTGCTGCGGGAATGGCCTGTCCGCGAACCCCGCGCGACCGTGGAAATCGCATTCGGCAGCATCCAGCATGTCGATGAAGCGCTGCGGTTTGCGGAATGCATCGCAGCGCTCAAGCAGGCTCACAATGGTGTTGGAACGCATCTCCAGCGCGCGTCCGACGTTCCCGTGTTCACGCGCGGCCATCACCGCCAGATCGCGACACTCGTTGGGAATCTTCAGGCGCTTGCATACCTGCTCGACGAGACGCACGCTGCGCGCTTCGTGTCCGTGGTGCTTCGGCCATTCTTCCCGTGGCGTAGCACCCTTGCCCAGGTCATGCATCAATGCCGCGCAACGGATCGGCAGGTTGTACTGCCGCTGCGCCGCCTGATCGATCACCAGCATCACGTGCACGCCGGTGTCGATTTCCGGGTGATGCCGTTCCGGCTGCGGCACGCCCCACAGCGCGTCCAGTTCCGGCAGGATGCGTGCCAGCGCGCCGCATGCGCGCAATACCTCTAACATGCGCGATGGCTTCGACTCCATCAGGCCGCGCGCCAATTCCTGCCAGACGCGTTCCGGCACCAGTGCATCGACCTCGCCGGCGTCCACCATCCTGCGCATGAGTGCGTTGGTTTCCGGCGCGACCGTGAAATCGGTAAAGCGCGCCGCAAAGCGCGCCACACGCAGAATGCGCACCGGATCTTCCGCAAAGGCGTCCGACACATGCCGAAAAATCCGTGCCTGCAAGTCCTTCTGCCCGCCGAACGGATCGATGATGTCGCCATCCTCGCCCTGCGCCATGGCGTTGATGGTCAGGTCGCGCCGGACCAGGTCCTGCTCCAGCGTCACATCCGGTTCGGCATGGAACACGAACCCCTTGTAGCCGGGCGCGGTCTTGCGCTCGGTGCGCGCCAGCGCATATTCCTCGTGCGTCTCGGGATGCAGGAATACCGGAAAATCCTTCCCGACCGGCGTGAATCCGCGCGCGATCATGTCGTGCGGCGTCGCGCCGACCACCACGTGGTCATGGTCCTGCACCGGCAGGCGGAGCAAAGCATCGCGCACGGCACCGCCGACCACGTAGGTTTTCATGGCGTGCTCATCAATCCGGATAGACGTCGTATTTCTCGAGCGCGTCTTCTTCGGCGAGCGCCTCGCGCATCCACTGCGCGACGGCAGGATGGGCCACGACGCGGTCGACATACGCCTGCAGCGCCGGTGCCAGCCAGACGCCGTAGGTGCGGAAGCGCATCACGACGGGAGCAAAATAGGCATCGGCAATCGAGAAATCGCCGAACAGGAACTGATGCCGGCCGGAGCGGTTCAGGCATTCCTCCCAGATTTCGCACACGCGGGCGATGTCGGACTGTGCAGCGGGCGTGCGGCCCTTGCCGGGAAAGCTGGCCTTGATGTTCATCCACATCGCCGTGCGCAGGCCGGTGAAGCCGGAATGCATCTCGGCGCATACCGAGCGCGCGGTCGCGCGCGCCGCCACGTCATGCGGCCACAAGGCCTTGTCCGGGAATTGCTCCGCGAGGTACTCGCAGATCGCCAGTGAATCCCACACGGTCGTTTCGCCGTCGATCAGGACCGGAACGCGTCCGGCGGCGGAATGCTCCGCGATGCGCGACGAGGTATCCGGCCGGTCGAGGCAGATCCTGACTTCCTCGAAGGGAATGCCGAAGGCCGTCATTGCCACCCAGGGGCGCATCGACCATGACGAATAATTCTTGTTGCCGATGACGAGCTTCAGGCCCGATTTTTTCGCGGCGTCGAGGGTTTGGGAGAGCGTCGGGTCGAGTTCTGTGCTTTGCATGCTTCATCCTGTCGTTTCAATGTTGTCGGCCGGTTTGCGCACATGACCCCGCAGACCGTAACGGGCCCGGTTCGTCTTCAGCGAATGCTGCCATGCGGAACCGAACCATGCCGTGCACCCTTGCACGGGAACATTTGAGGATAAAGCTTTTGCGTGACTTTGCCAAACCGGCAAAGTCACGCAGGTGTTGCGGACAGGGCAATGTCAGTGCCGGACGTGCGTGACCTCCACCGGCATATGGGGCTGCAGGCCGCGCAGGTAATACGGCGCCACCGCTTCGAGCGGCGTCGGCTCGATGCCGAGCTCTTCCGCCATCGGCCCATGTGCGACATTGTCGATCTTCATCGAATCGAGGTTGTCGCGCGTGATGGCCGGATCGTTCGATAGATGTTCCAGAACCCATGCCTGCAAGCGCGCCAGCGTGTGCGGCATGCCCAGCACTGGGCGCGGATGGCCGGAATAGCTGCCGGCAATCTCCACCAGCTCGCGCAGCGTGTAGACCTTCGGCCCGGCCAGCTCGTAGGTCTTGCCGGCTGTGTGTTCGTCATACAGGGCGGTGATGAATGCCTGCGCCACGTCTTCCACATAAACGGGCTGGAATTTCGCATCCGGATTGGCGAGCGGCATGAAGGGCAGCAGTCTCTGCAGCGATGCGAACATGTTGAGGAAATGGTCCTGATCACCGAACACCACCGACGGCCGGAACACGGTCGTCTTCACCGCCGGATTCGAAAGTGCCGCCGCTTCGCCGTCGGCCTTGGAACGCAGGTACATGGAGGGCGCATTGCGGTCCGCGCCGAGCGCACTCATGTGCAGGAAGCGATGTACGCCGAGCTCGGCGCATGCGGCCACGATCCGCTTCGGCAATTCGACGTGAGCCCGCGCAAATTCGGGGCCGTAGGCACTTCCGGAATTGCCCGGCCGTCCATGCAGGATTCCCACCAGGTTGATCACGGCATCCTGGCCGCGGATCAGTTCGCGCAGCTGCCTGTCGTCGTGCACATTGGCTTCGACGACCTGCTCGACGTCGGGCAACAGGAGCAGGTGCTGTGCATGGGACTCTCGCCGCGTCGGCACCGTGACACGGCATTCGGTTTCCGCGAGTTTGGCGACGATGTGGCTGCCGATGAAACCGGTGCCACCGAGGATCAGAACGGATTGGATTTCCATTGCCAGAGCCTTTCTTGATAAATGCATCCGGTGATGCGCGGACCGCACGCCCGCGCATCACCGGATGCTTGCAGAATCAGCTCCGCTCCGTCGCTGCTCGCGTCAAGGCAGATCGCTTGCAGAAAATCCCTTGGGCGCCACCATTCCCAGACGCGCCTTCAACGACTGCGGCTTGCTCTCGAACATCGCTGCATAATACGTCGCGTTCGACAGCACTTTTTTCACATAATCGCGGGTCTCATTGAACGGAATCGACTCCGCGAAAATCGCTCCTTCCACCGCGCGCGTCAGCGTCGAACGCCATGCGCGCGACCGCGACGGTCCGGCATTGTACGCAGCGGTCGCCAGCGCCTCCGAATCGTCCAGATCGTGCAACACCATGTTCAGGTAATTCGTACCCAGGGTGATATTCGTGTTGACGTCGTTCACCTGTCCATGTGAATAATCCCCCATCCCGATCTTCCGTGCAACAAAGCGCGCGGTGCCCGGCATGATCTGCATCAAGCCTGACGCACCCACTTGCGATCTCGCGCTCATGATGAAGCGGGATTCCTGCCGGATCAGGCCGTAAACCCAGGCCATGTCAAGCCCGAGCTTCTGCGTCGCGGCCACCATCACGTCGCGGAACGGCGATGGGAAGCGCTGGGTGAAATCGAACTCGGTCTTCGTGCGGTCGGAGGTATTGACCATGCGGTCCAGCACGTTCTTCTGGCGCGCGAACTCGGCGGCGGCGAGATGCTGTCGTTCGTTCATCTTGCGCAATTCCCAGTTCCATTCGCGATAACCTTCGAATCGCATGTTCAGGTCGAAGAACTTGAGCGCGCGGCGGAAGCCCTGGTTATCCGCCATCGGCGCAATTTCCTCCGTCGTCACCGGTTGGGCACGCGGCGGAATGGCAATTTTCTGATCCAGCTCTTCCAGCGCGAGCTGCCCGTAGAAATTGGTCTGGTTCGCGATCGACTGGAATAATGGCTGCGCGTCTTCCTTCTTGCCCTCGGCGATCTGCGCGCGGCCCAGCCAATAGACCCACGCGGGTTCCTTGCGCAAGGATGCCGGCATCGACTCGATGGTGGACTTGACGAGTTTCCATTCGCCTGCCCGCAGCGCGGTACGCGCCTTCCACTGGTAGCCGTCGAGCGACAGCGGCGCGCCGTCGGTGCGATGCCAGTACACGATGGCATCGGGCGCGAGCTTGACCGACGTCGGCAAGGCGATCTGCGCCCAGCCCTGCGCGAGTTCGCGTTCGTTCAGGCGGTCGGACGCCGCAACCAGCGCCTTGACTGCCCGATCGGGATTGTTCTTCGCGCTGCGACCGAGCGCGACGAGGAATACTTCATGCGAAGGACGTCCGACGCCGGGACCGTGCGCCAGCACCGCATCCGGCTTATCCAGCGCCTGCATCAATACCTTTTCGCTGACGTCCGTCACCGGTGCGATGCGGCGGATCGTTCCGCCAAAGCCGGATTCCGCCACCAGGCGCACCTGGCCCCAGAGGTCATCCGCCGTGAACTGGCTGTTCTGCACCAGGGTGTTGATCAGTGATGCGCAGGCTTCGCCGTAATTCTGCGGCGCGACCAGCAGCGCGCGCGCCTCGTCGGCAACGTTCTGCCCCTTCTCCATCTTTGACAGCAAGGCATAACACTTCACCTGCGTGTCGTCGTTCAGCACGAACTGCGGATATTGTTCATCGAACAGCACCCAGTTGCGCGCACGACCGAGTTCGAGCAGCCAATCATTGCGCAGCCGATCGGCAATCGCCGTGCCTTCCCAGCGATTCAGGTACGCGCGGATCTCCTGTTCCGGCGCGCTATTGATGCGGGGCCGCAAACGGAAATAGTCGACGTAGGAAGGAATGGCATAATTGCCAAGCCGGGAAGCGAGTTCTTCCGCGCGCGCGGCGTCGCCGTTACGCGAAGCTTCGCGCAAGGCGAAAAACACATCGTCGTCCGTGGCATAAACCGCAACAGGCTTTTTTTTCGCCTCGGCAACGGGCACAACCAGAACCGCCGAAGCTGCTGCGAGCGCAATACCGGCAATCCATTTCATGGGAAACATCTATAACGCCTTATCTGACACTGACTTTACATTTTGTAGGATAGCATGTGAAGTCATGAACATCGCCACAAAAGCCATGCCTGACAACACTGTGCAGAAAGCCGACCTGCGGCGTGAACTGCTTGCATGCAGACAAGCAATCGATGCGGAAGTTCGCCGCAGCCGCGACCAGCTGATTGCCGGGCAGGTGGTCGCGTGGTGGATGCAGGAAAGGCCGTCTTGTCTAGGCGTCTACATGCCGATGCGCGCGGAACCGGACCTGCAGGCGGCTTATGCCGAACTGAGCGCTCTCGGAGCGAAATTCGCGCTGCCGATTGTTACCGCCAAGGACGCGCCGCTCACTTTCATTGCCTGGGCGCCGGGCGACGCGCTGACGAAGGATGCATTCGGGGTTCTCGTGCCCGTTTCAGGCGAGGTGGTGCAGCCGGATGCGCTGCTGATTCCCTGCGTCGGCTTCGACGCGAATCGCTACCGCCTTGGCTACGGCGGCGGATTCTATGACCGTACGCTGGCGGCAAAGCCGCGCCCCGTTGCGGTCGGCATCGCCTACGCCTGCATGCGCACGCGCTTCGAGGCGGATCCCTACGACGTGCCGATGGACAGGATGATCACGGATTGAGCAGGCAGCCAGGGCGTCCGGTGACATGTCGCCGGACGCCCTGGACAACAGCGCAAAATTCAGCGCGCGGAAGAGGCTTCCAGCCTGTGCCAGATTTCGGTCGTGGCAGCAGCCTGGTTAAGCGTGTAGAAATGCAAACCCGGCGCGCCGCCGGCAAGCAGGCGTTCGCACAAGGCAGTCACCACGTCCAGCCCGAAGGCCTTGATGGACGCCGTGTCATCGCCGAAGCTGGCCAGCTTGAGACGCACCCAGCGCGGAATCTCGGCGCCGCACATGTCCGAGAAACGCATCAGCTGCGAGTAGTTGGTGATCGGCATGATGCCGGCAACGATCGGCACGTCCGCGCCGGCCTTGCGCGCCTCTTCCACAAACCGGAAATAGGCGTCGGCGTTATAGAAATACTGCGTGATCGCCGCGTTGGCGCCCGCCTTCACCTTGCGCGCAAAATTCTGCACGTCGTCCTGCGGCGACTTCGCCTGCGGATGCATTTCCGGATAGGCCGCCACTTCGATGTGAAACCAGTCGCCGGTCTCGGCGCGGATGAATTCGACCAGTTCGTTCGCATGGACGAATTCGCCGGACGAGTACCCCATTGCACCGTAGCCGCTCGGCAGGTCGCCGCGCAACGCCACCAGCCGACGGATGCCGTGCGACTTGTATTCGTTCAGGATGGCGCGCAGGCTGTCGCGCGCACTGCCGATGCAGGACAGGTGGGGCGCGGCTTCATGGCCTTCGCGCTGGATCTCGAGGACGGTTTCCAGTGTGCCCTTTTGCGTCGAACCGCCCGCGCCGAAGGTCACCGAAAAATACTTCGGCTTCAGTTCCGCCAGCCTGATACGGGTCGCGCGCAGCTTCTCCGCGCCCTCGGGGGTCTTGGGCGGGAAAAACTCGATGCTGAAATTGTTTGTCTTCATCTTACTTGAGTAGGAGCGATGACAGCGCCCACGAAATCAGGCTGTACAGGATCGCGCCCCCGACCGCCGACCAGAAGCCGGCGACCTGGAATCCGCTGATGAAATTGGCCACGGCCCAGAACAGCAGACCGTTGATCACAAAGATGAACAGCCCCAGCGTCAGTACCGTGACCGGTAGCGTCAGCAGCACCAGGATCGGGCGGATCAGCGTATTCACCAGGCCGAGCACGAGCGCTGCGACCAGCGCCGTGCTGAAGCTCTGGATTCGAATCGACTGCATCAGATAAGGCAATGCAAACAGTGCAGCGGCGTTGATCAGCCAGGTAATGAGTAAACGCATGGTCAGCCTCCCTTCGGTTCATCAGAGTGTGCGCAAACCGCGAGGCACGAACGCCCCGCAGTCATCCCCTGCCAGCCTTGCTTCGCGACGCAAAACGCCTCCACGCGGGAGGCGCCGTCGGATTAATAACGATAGTGGTCAGCCTTGTACGGGCCATCCTTCTTCACGCCGATATACGCGGCCTGCTCGTCGGTCAGCTCGGTGAGCTGCGCGTTCAGCTTCTTCAACTGCAGGCGCGCCACCTTCTCGTCGAGATGCTTGGGCAGCGTGTAGACGCCGACCGGATAAGCGGTGGTATGCGTATACAGCTCGATCTGCGCGATCGTCTGGTTGGCGAAGGAAGAGCTCATCACGTACGACGGATGGCCGGTGGCGCAGCCGAGGTTGACCAGGCGGCCTTCCGCCAACAGGATGAGTCGCTTGCCGTCGGGGAAAATGATGTGGTCGACTTGCGGCTTGATGTTCTCCCAGGTGTACTGGCGCAGCGCGGCGACTTCGATCTCGTTATCGAAGTGACCGATGTTGCAGACGATGGCCTGGTCCTTCATCTTCTTCATGTGCTCGTGCGTGATCACGTGGTAGTTGCCGGTGCAGGTGACGAAGATGTCGCCATGTTCCGCGGCGTACTCCATGGTCACCACGCGATAGCCTTCCATCGCCGCCTGCAGCGCGCAGATCGGATCGATTTCCGTGACCCACACCTGCGCCGACAGGGCGCGCAGTGCTTGCGCGGAGCCTTTGCCCACGTCGCCATAGCCGCAGACGATGGCGATCTTGCCGGCGATCATCACGTCGGTGGCGCGCTTGATGCCGTCCACCAGCGATTCGCGGCAGCCGTACAGGTTGTCGAATTTGGATTTGGTGACGGAGTCGTTGACGTTGATCGCCGGGAAGGCCAGCTTGCCTTCCTTGTGCATCTGGTAGAGGCGATGCACGCCGGTCGTGGTTTCCTCGGTCACGCCCTTGATCTGCGCGAGACGCTTGGAGTACCAGGCCGGATCGCGCGACAGTGTCTTTCTGATGGCATTGAACAGGCAGGTCGCTTCGTCGGAATCCGGATTGGCCAGCACACTGATGTCCTTTTCAGCGCGCGCGCCGAGATGCAGCAGCAGGGTCGCGTCGCCGCCGTCGTCGAGGATCATGTTGGAATAGCCGCCGTCCGGCCATTCGAAGATGCGGTGCGTGAAATCCCAGTACTCGTCCAGCGATTCTCCCTTGAAGGCGAACACCGGCGTGCCGTTGGCAGCGATTGCGGCGGCAGCGTGATCTTGCGTGGAGTAAATGTTGCAGGAGGCCCAGCGCACTTGCGCGCCCAGCGCTTCCAGCGTCTGGATCAGCACGGCGGTCTGGATGGTCATATGCAGCGAACCGGTGATGCGCGCGCCCCTGAGCGGCTGCGCGGCGGCAAATTCGTCGCGAATGGCCATCAGGCCGGGCATTTCGGTTTCGGCAATCTTGATCTCCTTGCGGCCCCAATCGGCCAGGCTGAGATCGGCGACAAAGAAGTCCTGGGTAGTCTGAGAGATAACGGCGCTCATCACGCCCTCCTTTCCTTGAGAAAATAGAAAAAAGTAACGTGAGCGCCGTTGCGTACATCATCCAAGCCTGACACGGTCATGGGAACACCGTGCTGCAACGCTCCTTGGAACGAATAATTATAGCTTAATGCGCCGCCAGCGCCGCATTCGCGGCAGTGCGCTGGATCGATAGCGCGACCGTCTTTTTCGACTGCGGCGAGACGCTGCGCCCGATCCAGGCGAGCATGTCCTGCCAGATACGCCGCACTTCGGTTTGTCGCGGCATGGCCAGCGCATTCGGCAGTTCGATCGTGATCACCGGCACGTTCTTGTGCAGGCCGCCATAGTTGCCGAGCGAGCCCGGATAGACGCCGACGCGGTTGAAATACAGCCTGCCGAACCGGCGCGGCGCCTTGGCCGGGCCATCCATGTCCAGCACGCCGAACGGCGCATGCACCGAAATGATCACGTCCGGCCGAAAACGCTCCATTTCGTCGTTCAGCCAGCGAGTTTCCGGTTCGGACAAGGGCGATTGGCCCGGGAAGCGGCGCGGGTCGCTGCCGGTCACCTTGGTCCAGTACCGCTGCGCATCCTTTTCCCATCCGGGCGTCGGGAAATTGCGGTTGAGGTCGACGCCGTTGGCATTGACCCGCTGCGCCTTTCGCGCCAGCATGCCGTCCGGATTGACGACCGGGGCAATATGCCAGCTGAACTCCTGGGCAGGCTGCGATTGCATCCACTGCATCCACTGGAACACGATGGCCGAGGCGGTCAGTTCGTCGCCGTGAATCCCGCCGAGCAGCAGCACGCGGATCGGCTCGCCACGCTTGTCCTTGCGTACGGCGGGAATCGAACGCATCAGAATGGGCATGCCATTGCGTGAATGCGCGCCGGTCGGAACCAGTGCACTGTGCTGGCAGGTGGCGAGGGAGACGCCGGGCAGGCGCGGCGTCAGCAGTTTGCACCAGTCGGCCTGCTGCATCTGACTGGTGCCCGGTGCATTCGCAAGCGCCGGAAAACTGGCCGCTGCTACAAGGAACGCTGTGGCGGTGCGTAGAAACTTCATCATCAAAAACCTTATCGAACATGCCACGGCGTTGCGGGCTTTTCTACACCCCTGCCGCAGCGCGCAGTGCGGTCGCCTTGTCGGTACGCTCCCAGCTGAATTCCGGCTCCTCGCGGCCGAAATGGCCGTAAGCTGCCGTCTTCGCATAGATCGGACGCAACAGGTCGAGCATCTGCACAATACCCTTCGGGCGCAGATCGAACAACTCCTTCACCAGCTCTGCCAGTTGCTCGTCGCTGACCTTGCCGGTGCCGAAGGTGGTGACCATGACCGATGTCGGTTTGGCGATGCCGATCGCATAAGACACCTGGATCTGGCAGCGCTTGGCCAGACCGGCGGCAACGATGTTTTTGGCGACGTAGCGTCCGGCGTAGGCAGCGGAACGGTCCACCTTGGACGGATCCTTGCCGGAGAACGCGCCGCCGCCGTGCGGTGCAGCACCGCCGTAAGTGTCGACGATGATCTTGCGGCCGGTCAGACCGCAGTCGCCCTGCGGACCGCCGATGACGAAGCGCCCGGTCGGATTGATCAGGTAGCGGGTGTTCTTCAGCCATTCATGCGGCACGACCGGTTTGATGATTTCCTCGATCGCGGCTTCCTCGATCTGCTTGTGCGTCATTTCCGGGCTGTGCTGGGTGGACAACACCACGGTATCGATGGCGACCGGCACGCCGTTCACGTACTTCAGCGTGACCTGCGACTTCGCGTCCGGACGCAACCAGGGCAGGCGGCCGTCCTTGCGCAGTTGTGACTGACGCTCGACGATACGGTGCGAGTAGTAGATCGCTGCAGGCATCAGCTCCGGCGTCTCGTCGCAGGCATAGCCGAACATCAGACCCTGGTCGCCCGCGCCCTGATCGAGGTCGAGGCCGCGGCCTTCGTCGACACCCTGCGCGATATCCGGGGACTGCTTGTCGTAGCAGACCATCACGGCGCAGCTCTTGTAGTCGATGCCGAAGTCGGCATTGTCGTAGCCGATGCGCTTGAGGGTGTCGCGCGCGACACCGATGTAGTCGACATTCGCCGCCGCGGTGATTTCGCCGGCCAGTACGACCAGTCCGGTGTTGCACAGGGTTTCGGCGGCGACGCGCGCCTTCGGGTCTTGCGTGAGGATCGCGTCGAGGATCGCGTCGGAGATCTGGTCGGCGACCTTGTCCGGATGGCCTTCGGAAACGGATTCCGAAGTAAAGAGGTATTCGTTTGCCATCGCAGGCTCCTTTGAAATTGATTGTTGACCATGTCGCGGCCAATCGATGAGCCTGCGACGCTTTAGCGATATTTGTAGGCCGCCTCGCAAGTTGTCTGTTAACTCGGCGGATAATAGTGTCGTATCTCTGGGACAAGGCACGTTGTGTTATTTTACGCGTCTGGAAAAAAATCGCAAAATTTCTCATCGGTTTTTGATGCTCGTCACTCTTTTCCGTCTGCTGTCAGTCCTGCCATTGTCAGCATTGCACGCTCTTGGCTCGGCGCTGGGCTGGCTGGTATACATCGCGTCCCCGTCCTATCGCCGCCGCCTGAAAGACAATATCGTTCGCGCGGGTTTCGGCGATCATTTATCGTCGGCAATCCGCGAAGCAGGCAAGAACATCCTCGAATTGCCGTTCATCTGGTGTGCGCCGCAGGATCGGGTGCTCAAGTCCGTCCGGATCGAGAACTGGCAACTGGTGCAGGACGCCATCGACGCCAAACGCGGCATCGTGTTCCTTACGCCGCACCTCGGCTGCTTCGAAATCACCGCGCAGTACGTCGCGACCAGGACTCCCCTGACCGTCATGTATCGCCCGCCACGCAAGGACGCGCTGAAGCCCCTGATCGAGGGCGCCCGCGCCCGCGGTGACCTGCGCCTGGCACCGGCCACGCTGTCCGGCGTGCGCACCCTGCTGAAGGTCCTGCGGTCAGGCGGGCCGATCGGGGTGCTGCCCGACCAGGTGCCGCAGAATGGCGAAGGCGTGTGGGCGGGCTTTTTCGGCAAGCCCGCCTACACCATGACTCTGCCGGCCAAGATGCATCAGATGTCCGGCGCGCCCATCCTCCTGACCTACGCCGAACGCATGCCGCGCGGTGCGGGCTTCCTGATACGTTTCATCCCGTTCGACGAACCGATGGGCGAAACACCCGAACAACAGGCGCGCGCCATCAACGCCGCGATGGAAAAACTGATCGCGCGCTGCCCCGCCCAGTACTTCTGGAGCTATAACCGTTACAAGGTGCCGGAAGGCGTCGCCGCGCCGTCCGCTCCAACAGGAAACAAATGAGACTCGTTCTTGGATTCATGTGGCTGCTGCATTGGCTGCCATTGCCGGTTCTCGGCCGGTTGGGCGAAGCGGTCGGATCGCTGCTGTTCGCCCTGGTCGCGTCGCGTCGCAAGATTGCCCTCACCAACCTGCGCCTGTGCCTGCCGCATCTCTCGGAAGATGAGCGACGGCGCATCGCGAAAAGGCATTTCCAGGCCTACACTCGCAGCGTGCTCGAACGTTCGGTATTGTGGTGGGCGTCAGAGGCACGACTGAAGCGGCTCATTCGCGTGGAACCGGAGATGCCGCTGGCAGCCATGCACGCCGGACCGACCATTCTGCTCTGCCCGCATTTCGTCTGCCTCGATGTGGCCGGCGTGTCCATTGCGATGGAGACATCGGCCTGCTCGATCTACACCCGGCAGCAGAACAAGGTGTTCGACGAAGCACTGCGCAAGGGCCGCTCGCGTTTTCGCCCGGTCAAGATCTTCTCGCGCGGCGAAGGCGTGAAACCGATCATCCGCGCCATGCGCGAGGGACTGCCGTTCTTCATGCTGCCGGATATGGATTTCGGCGCGAAGGACGCGGAGTTCGTCCCCTTCTTCGGCATTCCGGCCGCCACGCTAACGGCACCGGCGCGGCTTGCTGCGGCGACCGGCGCCAAGGTGATCCCGGTCATTGCGTCTTTCCTTCCGGACTACAAGGGATGGAAGATCAGGTTCTATCCGGCCTGGGAAGACTTCCCCGGCAAGGACATGGTCGCCGCGACACGCCGCATGAATGCCTTCATCGAAGAGCGCGTGCTGGAAAATCCCGAGGAATACTTCTGGGCGCACAAGCGATTCAAGACCAGGCCGGAAGGCGAGCCCGGCTTTTACGGTTGAACCGATATAATCTCTGCATGAAACTCAAGTTCACCAAAATGCATGGCGCCGGCAACGATTTCGTTGTCGTCGACGCCATCAACCAGCACATCGACTTCACCCCGGCGCAATGGAAGCTCCTGGCCGATCGCCGTTTCGGCGTCGGCGCGGACCAGATGCTGGTGGTCGAGAAACCACGCGCTGCCGGCGTGGATTTCCGCTATCGCATCTATAACGCGGACGGCGGCGAGGTCGAGCAATGCGGCAACGGCGCGCGCGCCTTCGTCAAGTTCGTCACCGACAAGGGCCTGACCAGCAAGCGCGCGATCCGGGTCGAAACCATGGCGGGCGTGATCGAACCGACGCTGGAAGCGGACGGCCGCATCACGGTCGACATGGGCGCGCCGGTACTCGAACCGGATCGCGTGCCTTTTGATACCAATGGCCTTGAAGCCTGGCGCGAAGGCGACGACATGTTATGGCCGCTGGACATCAACAGGAACGCCATCTGGGTTTCGGTCGTCTCGATGGGCAATCCGCATGCGGTGCAGGTGGTCGACGATGCCGACAGCGCGCCGGTGGAACGTGACGGCCCCGTGATCGAGCATCATTCACGCTTCCCGAAGCGGGTCAATGCGGGTTTCATGCAAATCGTCGATCGCCGGCACATCAAGCTGCGGGTCTTCGAACGCGGCGCCGGCGAAACGCTC
>JAKACN010000046.1 GCA_021821365.1 Pseudomonadota bacterium
TACCGTGGTTGCCAAGGAATGAGAGCGCTCTTCCAATCGATGACCAGCCGGGTGATCCTGGTGCTGATCTCCGGCGTAGTGCTCAGCGCCGTCCTCATGCTGTTTCTCGCTTTCAACGAGAGCGAGAAGATGGCGCGGCAGTTCCGCGAATTCCACGCGGTGGAGCGCATGGCGCAATTCATCCTTTCGCTGGAATCGGTCCCCGCCGACCTGCGCCCGCAATTCCTGGCGGCCGCCGGCGGCATGGGCATGCGCGCCGAACTGGTGGATCCCGGCGAGCAGGCGGCGGAACAGCGCTCGGACCTCGCAGAGCTGCTCAATGAACGTCTGCCCCAGGAATACCGCGTTGTCTCCGTGACCGGCAATCCAGCGGATTGTCCGCCGCCCGGCATGCGGCGCCGCATGCGGCGCCTGCCGGACTACCGGCACAACTGCGAAGCCCTGCTCATCACGCTGAACGACGGCGCAAGACTGCGCCTGACGGTCGCCCCGCCCCGCCCGCCGATGCTGCGTCCGCAGCAGGATTACCTGACTTACGTCCTCGCCTTCCTGTTCAGCATTGCACTGCTGGCCGCACTCGTCGCGCGCATGACCATGCGCCCGCTGAAGCAGCTGGCCAAGGCGGCAACAGAGCTCGGCAACGATATCGAGCGCCCGCCCTTGCCCGAGCGCGGCGCGCTCGAAATCCGGCAGGCGGCCGCCGCATTCAATGCAATGCAGTTGCGCATTCGCCATCACATCAAGCAGCGCGCCCATATCCTTGCCGCGATCACGCACGACCTGCAGACGCCGCTGACCCGCCTTCGCCTCCGCCTGGAAAAGGTCGACGATGCCGAACTGCGCGAAAAGCTGATCAACGACCTTTCCGCAATGCAAAGCATGGTGCGCGAGGGCCTCGATCTCGCGCGCAGCATGGACTCGGCGGAGCCTCTGCAATCGCTCGATCTCGATTCCCTGATCGACAGCGTATGCACCGATGCCTCCGACGCCGGCCAGGCCGTGACATGCAGCGGACAGACCCACGCGGCCCTGATGGCGCGTCCGGTTGCGCTGCGCCGCTGCCTCACGAACCTGATCGATAATGCGGTGAAATACGGGCAGTATGCGAAAGTGACCGCCGGACGCGATGGCGCATACGCCATCATCCGGATCCGCGACGGCGGCCCCGGCATTCCCGACAGCGAGCAGGAAAAGGTCTTCGACCCCTTCTACCGTCTCGAAAACTCCCGCTCTCGCGACACCGGCGGCACTGGCCTGGGCCTGACCATCGCGCGCAATGTCGCCGAACAGCATGGCGGTACCATACGCCTGCACAACCACCCCACAGGCGGACTGGAAATCATTCTGTCGCTGCCATGCCAGCGATGACGGAATGGCCGCTACTGCCCACTACTGAAGGAATAGGAGCCAGAGGGGCAGGCCGGGTCCTTGCCCCACATTCCTGAGCAGATTCGCAAGCGGCACAATTCGCCCTCAATAAGCCCGAGCGTCCTGCACCGGCTGACGAGCGATTCCAGCGATTCCCCGGCATCGCGCAGCACGACTTCCCTGTCCTTGTCGACGGACCGCGCCCGCTTCGACGAAACGGGTTCGTCCACGGGGCGCTGGCGGACAGCCGCGGCGTTTTTGTCCTTTGCCGGTTGCGCCACGTGCGACAAAAGGGTGGCAATCAGCGCGACATCCTTGTCCGCTTTCTTCACTGCGCCTTGTGTGGATTTCCTCTTGCTCCTTGCCACACGCTTTCCCGAGCTTGCGGGCACACGCAAGCACCCCGCATTCTTTTGTTCAGCATCGGACCTGCGGGGAGCCGGCGGTGCCTGACGCCGCCCAAGCGCCGCCGGCATCGTATCCATGACGGTGGCCGGTTCGTCAGCGTAGCCCAGGTGCGCCGCCTCCCCCGCTGCGTCAGCATCCGCGGAAGTCGATGTTGCCATGCGATCCTTCCCGGCCCGGGCCTCGACCACGTCGAACTCATGGACTGCCGCGGCGAGACGCGGCTTCTCTCCAGCGGACGCCGCTCGCTTTTCATCCGCCCCTGCATTTTTCATTGGCTATACCAGATCATGAGACCGCCAGCCACCGGAAAGAACGGCCATGCCCGTTCCGACCGACACAATCAGCAACGCGCTCCAGATCAGACTCGACATGCGCCTGCGGCGCTGCGGCTCCAATGCTCCGAGGATGCTGAAGCCGCTACTGCTTTCGTCCGAGAGGCCTTCGTCATAAAGCGACGGCCGCCCCCCCTTGTTCAATTCCACAACGGTCCGTGTCGTTTGCCTATTCATTCCAAGCCTTCCTATTCCCGTAAGGCGCAAAAGAGTTTTCAAATTTACAATAATTGTATTTATAATAACATTCAGCTTTATATTTTTTGACAACAACCCTGGCATCGGGCATGTCTTCCGCGCGAAACGAATTTCCTTGTATTGCGTGTCGCAATCCATCTCTTTGTTCTTGGCATTGGATGCCGGCATGTCATGGACGCCGCAACCCGGCGACGATGGATGGAACGCGCCCAGCAGTTCCGCGCAAGGTCTTGCGATCGGGTACAGACATGCCGCCGACCGGCTCCGTGCCGCGGGAAGATCGTGATTTCCGAACGCGATCCATGGGCAATGGAGGGATACCGCCTGTACGGCCAGTATGCGGAATCGCTCAGCCTGGCTTGGGGCGGCAGGTGGCAATTGATGGATTTCGGGCACGTGGAACCGAGGAAGCGGCCGCTCGCTGCACGCCGATAGTTCGGCAACGCGTACAGACAAGGCATCGAGCCACCGCATCGTTCATATCGCCAGACAGTTAACTTTCATGACAAAGACAGACCGTGTCGCCGACGGCACTCCAATCATCGAGGGCATGCCTGCCGCACGCGACGGAGACAGAACCGCCTGCAGCAGTCGGATCGCCGCCCAACCGTCCGATGTCACGATCCAGGGCAACGGGTTCCTCACACCACCGCGTACTCGCACAATAACCTTCCTATCCTTGATATCGATGTCGTCCTCGCCCCACGCAAACAGCGCGTTTCGCACAGCATCACGCCGGGCAGCTATCGCCGCAACGGTCACCATCCTGAACTGGTGCATCGTGATTGCCTGGTGGCAGTCCACGCAGCGCGTCGTCGCGACAGCTGACGTAGTGCTTTATCTGATCGCACTTCCGTTTTCCGTGCTGCTCTGTCTTATCGCCGTACGGAGGATCGGGAAACCGAACGAACAGTCACAACGCCTGCCGCCGACCAGCGCTTCCGATACAACTCACGCTGAGCGAGAGCCAGACCCGCCCCGCATGTCGCCCCATTCCGCACTGCCGATTCTTGCCACCTGGTCCGCCACATGTCTCGCCGCCGGCCAGGAAACTTTCGTGGATCAGATCGGCGAACAGCGCTCTCGCCCGGGGCCGGACCGGTTTCTGACCGACGCCGACGGCTTTCCAATGTTCTCAGGCAGAGTACAGGATCTCGACACAGACACCATCGAGCAGGACTTGCGACAATTCCAGGAGTACAGCGAGCCTGGCACCGATGGTGCGAACTGGCGCGACGGCTTCACGCGCGCCCTTGCGCTGCTCGACTCCGTCCTGGGCCAGATATTGCGGGACTGGCCATTATCCGGAAGCGCCACCGAAGGTCCGCGCGCCACATCGGTAATGACTCCGACACTTCGCGGATCGATCGGCCCCGCGCTCCCCGCAATGGCTTCAACGCAATTGCGCATCGTTCTGCTTGTGCCGGCAGACTTCTCGCCTCCCGAACGACTGCTCGCCGAACGACTTCTTGCGGCGCGTACCGCTGTGCTGCGGCCTCACGGCGGGTTTGCGTTCAACGTCGTCGCGACCGCCGATGATGCGCGGGCATTAGCCGTCGCCGACGAATTTCGTCGTGCCAGCCTTCATGACGCGGCTCCGCACGCCCTGCTGCTTCTTGCCTGCGACTCCCGGCTTTGCGCGACGACGATTGAAGCCATGGCAAACGAGAAGCGGTTTTTTGACCCTCGCCGGACGGACGGGTTGATGGTCGGCGAAGCTGCCTTCGGCGTCCTGTTCGTGAATCGAAAGGCGCTGCAGATGACAGGGATGGAAGCAGCGTGTGCATTGACGCCGATTTGCAGGACACTACGCAAGGATTCCGCCGATGGGCGAGTGCGGATCTCATCCCAGGCCCTGGAACAAGCGGTCGACGCCGCCCTGAAAGCATCCGGTGTCTCGCCAGATCAGATCGGTGCCGTAGCATGCGACGCCGACCACCGCGCAAGCCGCACTCTGGAAAGCATCGCCGCGATGTCAGCGCATCTTCCTCAACTCGACGTCATCCGCCACCGGCTCGCGACAAACGAAGCCTGCGGCCATCTTGGGGCGGCGTCTGTCCCTGGTGCGCTGGTCGTGGGCGCAACCCGATGTGCCAATGCCGGCCGTCCAGTGCTTCTGTTTAACGTCAGCCATGATCTGGACCGCGCTGCCGCTGTACTCATTCCTGTCGGCACTACAGACACTGCAGTGGAAGCCGGCCTCCCGCAAGTTGCATGACGAGTCTCCTCCATGAATCGCCCGTTCGCCTCCTCCAAAGACATCCGGATCATCGTCTATGCCGTGCATGACGAAGACCGCAGCGAATGGCTCGGCTTCCTTGGCCTGTTGGAGAAGCACCGTCCGAAGGCTCGGATCAACGGTATCGTGATTGTCGCCAGCATCGCGGAATTATCCGGCAATCGACCGGACGCCACCATCAAGCTCGCCAAGCAACTCAGGCGGCGCGTGCAGGAACTCCCCAAACGCCTGGAGCTGCTCGCTCCGGTTTACATCATGTTCACCAAGGTCGACCTGATTGCCGGCTTCGTCGACTTCTTCGGAGACTCGGATGCCGGCGAGCGCAGCCGTGTAGGCGGCGCGGCTCTCCCCTATGACACCGGCGAGAAAGTCAATGTCGTGCGCTGTTCGACCGGCATTTCGATACCCTGGGCGACGGCATCAAGAAGCTCTGCAACACTCGCATGTCCCTCAATCGGGGCCAGGCGATGAGCCCCGGCCTGCTACTGGGTGGACGGCGCTGGTCGTTCCAGACGAACCGCCAGTACGTCGCCAATGCCCAGGCGGACCTGAACAAGGCAGCGCGCATTCAGGCTCATTAGCGATGCACGGGGCGACAGCGAGTCCGGCACGACCGCCGAAGGCGGCCTGCGCGGTTTGAAACTACCGGCGCCAGTGGCGGGAACAGAGGGATGAAACAGAACACTTGAACAGACGAGTCATCACATGAGCACAGCCAATGCCATTCAATTGCGCAATCACAGTTCGCTCTACTTCGGCAAGATTGCATCACGCGGAGATTTCGTATGCAGCCCGACCAATACCAAAGTCATTGCCCTGATTGATCAATGGGTTGCACATGGCATGGAAGCGCTGATTGCGAGTCCGGGCTGGAAGAATTATTACGACGCCGCAGGGCCGATCGATTTCCTCTTTATCGGAACACGCAAAAGACATGCGATCTGCGGCGCCTTGATTCCCAGTGCCGACGCTTCTTCCCGTCGCTTTCCTTTCATTGCCGCCACTCTTTTCGAGATCGACGATTCGCTTTCGTTTCTCCCCCTGAGCCCGCTTATCCTGGAACGGCATATGAATCACCAGCGCGCCCTGATCCACCACGCCGCCAAAGCCGCAGATGTCAACGACACGCTCGCCACCCTAAGCGATGTTCCGCTGGAGGCAAGCGCTTCGCGAAGCAGAATTAACGGGGGGTACAAGCAGTTCCTTCTCAACAACACGATCACAAGACTGGAAGACCTGCCGGGCATCGGCGACGCAGACTCGACGGTAAGGCAAATGATTCTCGCCGTCGGCTACCTGCTTCAACCAATTCTCGCCAACTATGCCGCTCCGCCTCAAAAAGGGCTGGCGTTTCCGCTACCGCGCGATCCCGGACGCCTTGCCCTCGTGAAGGCGCTCTGGCTGGACCTGGTCAGCACGTTCCTCTCGAGAACGGAATTCGAACTCAGCGCATTTTCGTGCGTGCATTTCGGCAGGCCCAAGCTGATTCTCACCTTCAACGGCACGACACCGACCACCTTTCGCTCGCTATTCCAGGAACAGACGGCATCCGTCACCCTGATCGACATCAGCAACTCGACATGGGTCGAGGACCACGCAAGCGTCGACGTCGACATATTGAAACTGGCGAGCTATCTGGAAAACGAAAATCTATCCTTGCACCAACTGGTCGAAGCATTTCGGCAGGCTTTTGCAGGATAAACGGAAAAACCCATGACGCGCTTCGAGATCACCATGACAAGCCTTTATTCCGATTGAATATCCCCCAATCCATCGCGTACCCGGCTCCCTGCCCTCACCCTGCTTGCCACGCTCGCATCGGCACTCACCCACGCTGTCAATGCCGAGGAGGCGGAGCCCGGCCGGATCGAGCAAGGAGAAGCTGAACCGCCTCATCGCCACACTCGATAAGGAGATCACGCATCTGAAGGGCAAGCGCGCAGAATTTGCGCCACACTGGAAATCGCCCGACAAGGTGAGGCACGTGCTGAAAGCAGAGCTTCCCCTATGGGTGATCGGGTCCGCACTGACGTGCCTCGGACTGATCACCTACGGAACACTGAGCTGGTTGCTCGCCCGGCATACCAACGAGGCACTTGGCACCTACTTCGATACCATCAAGCTCGCGCAAAAATCGCCAGCATCACGATCAGCTTGCCGTGAGACCGAAGGCACCGTCGCTTGTCTGCACGGTAAAAACTTTCTTGAACGAAGCCAATATGCGCGAATCCTTGCCGGCGAGAACATAAATGATAGCGCCCCTGCATGATCGACCCAGCCACGATTTGAATTACCAATTAATTAACGGATTCGGTCGGTGCTACCATTTCGCAAGTTTTGCAATTTGTAAAGTTTCTGGATTTCGGCTTCACCACCTGCGCCCCAACAGGAAACAAGATAAGCAGATACCACAACCGGGGCGATACACGCTAGCTTGGTTTGTCTTGCATCTTGTTGGAGGTTGGTACGATGGATCCCATTCCCTACGAACAGGTTTCGCTGGAAGAAGCAAACGCATCCGTGCCGGGCCAGCCGACGAAAATCCGGGCCTCTTCACCACCGAGGACGAGCTTGGCCGTATGTCGGCAGCCAGCACATAACAACAATGACCTGGCCGCAAACACCTTCAAGTGGATTGCAATGCTACCCAGGGAGGCCAGGCCGAATGCCTTGGCAATCAAGTTTCCTCGCATTGCAAACCGGCTCGCCGAAGTCTGGAACCGGCCGCTCGACTGCGAGCGCTATCTGGACGACCTGATCACGGACTATCGGGGAGACAGGCAAGGTTTCCCCCTTGATGTCGCCTCGGACCTGACAACGCTCAAAAAGCATTTCCTGAAAACGGCGAAGACCTTTCACTATGGCGCCTGGGGCAATCGCATCGGATTCGATTGAAAGCAAACATCCGGCGCAACGGACGCGACGGCCCGCTTTCCTTACAGCTTGCCCGCCTTTTTCAGGCGATAGGTCAGACCCTCGACGATATCCGTGTGCCCGTGCTTTTGCGCGAAGTCGATCGCGCTCATGCCCAGATCGTTCTTCAGGATGGCATCCGCTCCGGCGTCAAGCAGGAGTTTCACCGTGAGGATATGCCCGCCTCGCGCGGCCATCATGATCGGCGTGGTCTTGTTTGGTGATTCCGCGTCGATGTACGCGGACTTGTCCAGCAGGATCTGGACAATCTCGTTGTTCCCGGTTGCGGCCGCATAGTGCAACGGCGCCCACCCCGGCTTGCTGACTTCAGCCCCTTTGGCCAGGAGCGCTTCAACGGCAGCCTTGTTTCCCTCGTAGCAAGCAATCATCAGCGCGGTATCGCCATTGAATGCGGTCGCTTCGAGATTAATGTCCCTGGCATTGAGTAGCGTATCGAATACCTGCATGGAGTTCTCGCGCACCGCGAGGATGAGGCCGGTATCTCCGCGCTCTGCTTCTATCATGTTGGGATCGAGGCCTCGCGCAAGCAGTTTCCTGACGACTGTTGCGTTGTCCACCTTAACTGCGCGAAAGAAATCGTCATAGGCGCCCGCCAACCCGATGCCAGGCATGCCAAGCGCAAGACCGACGACGCACAGTATGCCAATCGTCTTTCTGCGCCCCCGGCAAATCCGTGATTCCCGCAACGCAGCCTGCGCATGGTTTCTCATGAATTCCTCACCGAGCCAGCTTGAACAACGTGAAGAAATTATCCGTAGTCTGCTGCGCGACGCTCTCCAGCGGAACATTCTTCAGCGTGGACAGGAATTCCGCGACATGCCTGACCAAGCCGGGTTCGTTGATTTTGCCCCGGTGCGGTACGGGAGCGAGGTAGGGCGCGTCCGTCTCGATCAGCATGCGATCCAGGGGCACGGCGCGGGCGACGGCTTGCAGGTCCTTGGCATTCTTGAAGGTAACAATGCCCGAGAAGGAAATATAAAAGCCCATTTCCATCGCCGCCTCGGCCACCTCGAGCGATTCGGTGAAACAATGCATCACGCCACCGACGCCGCCTGCGTCGGTTCCTGCGCCCTCCTCGCGCATGATGCGAATCGTGTCCTCGGAAGCGGAACGGGTATGGATGATCAGCGGCTTGCCCGTGACGCGCGAAGTCCTGATGTGCCGGCGGAAGCGTTCGCGTTGCCATTCGAGGTCGCCTTCGAGGCGGTAATAATCCAGTCCGGTTTCGCCAATAGCGAGGATCTTCGGGTGGGCAGCCAGGCGGACCAGATCTTCCACGCTCGGCTCGGTCGTATCTTCGTAGTCGGGATGGACGCCGACCGACGCATAGATATGCGGATACTTGTCCGCCAGTTCCAGCACCTGGGGGAATTCCGGAAGATTGACGGATACGCACAGGGCGTGCGTTACGCGGTTGTCTTCCATCTTGCGGAAAATTTCCGGCAGGCGGGCGGACAGCTCCGGGAAATTGATGTGGCAGTGGGAATCGATAAACATGTGCGAATTTTACGCCCTCGGGCGCATCATGCGCGTGACGCCGGCATGTGACCGGGCGGCAATCGGCGCCGCCCTTCCGGTTCACGCAACGCGCCTGCCGACGATGATCAGGTCGCGTTCGACGCCGTCGAGTGTCGCCACACGGGGAAGATGGCCCCAGGTGTCAAAACCGAACGCTTCGAACAGCTTCAGGCTGGGGACGTTGTGCCCGAAGATAAAGCCAAGCAAGGTGTGTACACCGATCTTCGGTGCGTGTTCGATGGCGTGCGTGAGGAAATAACGGCCTAGCCCCTTGCCGCGCGCCGCTTCATGAAGATAGATCGACAGTTCGGCGGTTCCCGCATAGGCAGGGCGGCCGTAAAAATTGGAATAGGACAGCCAGCCGATGATCTGACCATCTGCTTCCACGACCCAAAGAGGACGCCGTTCGGGATGGTGATCGGCGAACCAGGCGTGGCGCGACTCCACGGTCACCGGTTCGGTATCCGCGGTAACCTGGCGCGATGCAACCGTACTGTTGTAAATGGCAACGATGGCGGGCAGGTCTTCAAGGCGTGCGAGGCGATGCGAATAGGTCATTGATGGCAATTAAAGAATTTACAGTGTGTGCGTGGCGCGGGAGGAGCGCAGCGCGGCGCCGAGCAGCTCCTCGATGCGGTGCTTCACGCGCTGCCCGCTTTCATCGGCGGAAAAATGCACGCCGATCCCCTGCGCCTTGTTGTTGTTCGCGCCGGCCGGCGTGATCCAGGCGATCTTCCCGGCGATGGGATACTTGGTGGGATCGTCCATCAGGGTCAGGATCAGGTAGATTTCGTCACCGAGTTTGTAAGGCTTGTTGGTCGGCACGAAGATGCCGCCATTGGCGAGGAAAGGCATGTAGGCAGCATACAAGGCGGCCTTTTCCTTGATAGGCAACGACAGGACGGACGGGCGGGGAATATTGGCTCCGCCTGCGGAGGACGTCGGAATCGCGGATGCTTCTGCCATGACTATCCTTTACTTTCGGAAGACATTACGAAGGAAAAAGTGACGAATATTCCAGCAACATGTCTTCAATGAACAGTTTTGCCGACAAGGGATGCTCCGCCACCGCGCGCCGGTCCTTCACGGATTTCAGCGCGCGAAGCAGATCGCCCATGTCGGCCCGCTGCGCCAGCGCGGTGAGTTCTTTCTTGTACCGCGGATAATAACGGATTCTGCCCGAAAGTTTCAGGGAAAACACGTCATACAGCCAACGTTGCAGCCACGAGACCATGCTGGGGACCGGCGTCTTCTGCAGCTTTTCGGCCGTTTTCAGGGCACTTTCCACCCCGGGCCGGACGAGGCCGCGCAAGAATTCATCCATCGTGTCCCGCTCTTCCGTCTGCGCCAGGGCGAGTGCCGCAAGCGGCGCCCCACCCTGTTCGGCCAGCCAGACATCGGCATCCCCGACACCCTGCTCGTGCAACCATGCCAGCGACTCTTCCTGTAACGGCATTGCCAGCGCAAACTTTCGGCAGCGCGACAAGATTGTCGGCAACAGGCGGTCGAGGCTGTTCGACACCAGCAGGAACATGGTCTGGGGCGGCGGCTCTTCCAGGGTCTTGAGCAAGGCATTGGCTGCCGCCGTATTTAGCGCTTCCGCCGGATACAGCACGATCACACGCATCCCCTGGCGATGGGTCGACACGTTCATGAAGTCGGCCAGCGCCCGGACCTGGTCGATCTTGATTTCCTTGGAGGGTGCCTTTGCCGCCTTGCCGGATTTCTTCCCTTCCCCGGTCTCGCCATCCTCCGTGTCGCCCGCTTCGCCCTCCTCCAGCACTTCAGGGCGAACCCGGCGGTAATCGGGATGGTTGTATTGGGCGAACCAGCCACAGGGATCGCAGTGGCCACATGGATGTCCATCCACGGATGGCGTCTGGCACAGCAGGGATTGCGCGAAATGCTCGGCGAAGTCCGTTTTCCCGATGCCTTCCGCTCCATGGAACAGGATGGCATGCGGCAGGCGCCGCCTCAATTGCTGAAGCTGTTGCCACGCCGCGTTCTGCCAGGGGTAGAGGGTCTGCATCATGAAGTCACAAGCCTGCCAGGATGTCCACCAGCGTTTTCTGAATGGACGAAATCGCCTGCGTCGAATCGATCACCCTGAAACGTTCCGGGAATTGGGCTGCCCGGCGCAGGTATTCCGTCCTGGTCGCTTCAAAGAAATCCGCCTTTTCCCGTTCGAACTTGTCCAGCTCGCGCGTGGCATCCAGTCGGGCGCGCGCCACATCGAGGGGAACGTCGAAAAGCAGGGTCAGGTCGGGCTGCAAATGCGGATGCACCCACTTCTCGAGGGCTTCGAGTTTGTCCAGGGAGAGCTTCCTGCCGCCGCCCTGGTAGGCGAAGGTTGCATCGGTAAAACGGTCGGAGATCACCCATTCGCCGCGTGCCAGCGCAGGTTCGATGACTTCGGCCAAATGTTCCCGGCGCGCGGCGAACATCAGCAAGGCTTCCGTTTCGAGGTGCATCCTTTCATGCAGCAGGATCTCCCGCAATTTCTCGCCGAGCGGCGTGCCGCCCGGTTCGCGCGTCACGATGACGGCCCTCCCCTGATCCTTCAGCCACTCGGCGACAAAAGCAAGATGCGTGGACTTGCCGGCCCCGTCGATTCCCTCGAATGTGATGAATTTGCCAACTGTCATGGATGGATATTCTTGTTGCCTGTGCAGACGGCATTATCGCTGGTATTTGTTGACCGCGCGGTTATGGTCATTCAGGTTATTCGAGAATTCACTCGTGCCGTTTCCGCGTGAGACGAAGTACAGCGCATCGGATTTTGCGGGATTGAGCGCCGCTTCCAGCGATTCCACGCCGGGCAGTGAAATCGGCGTCGGCGGCAGCCCCACCCGCGTATAGGTGTTGTACGGGGTATCGTTCGTCAGGTCCCGCTTGCGGATGTTGCCCTGAAAGTCCTCGCCCATGCCGTAAATGACGCTGGGATCGGTCTGCAGCAGCATGCCGCGCTTGAGGCGGTTGATGAACACCGCCGCAATCAGGTTGCGCTCGGCCTTCTGCCCGGTCTCCTTCTCGATGATCGACGCCATGATCAGCGCTTCATACGGAGATTTGTACGGCAGCGAGGGATCGCGCCTCGCCCACGCATCGCTCAGGCGCCTCTGCAGCACGGCATGGGCCTGCTTGTAGACCTGAAGATCGCTCGATCCCTTTGCAAACAGGTAGGTGTCCGGAAAAAACAAGCCTTCCGGCCTGGTGTACTCGGTCGTGATCTTTGCGAGAAGCTCCTTGTCGGGCAACCCCACGGTATCGTGCTTCAAGGCCGGGTGGTTCGCGATTGCCTGGCGCATCTGCCGGAAGGTCCAGCCCTCGATGATCACCAGCGATTCCTGCGCAAATTCTCCGCGTACGAGTTGATCGATCAGCTTCAACGGCGTCGTGCCGGGTTTCAGTTCGTAGTTACCGGCCTTCAGCCGGGAGCCTTTCCCCGTCATGCGCGCGAGCAAACCGAACAGCGTCGGATTGACTGGCACGCCGGCACCCGCGATCTGCTCGGCGCTGCTGCGCACGCTGCTGCCGGCCTTGATGGAAAACTCAACCGGCTTTTCTTCGCTGCCGATAATCGGCCGGTGCGCCCAGAACGCGATCAGCGCGGCGGACAAAACGGAAAAGGCAATAACAAAAAGAAAGAATTTCTTGATCAAAACAAAACCTTGGCAAGTTCAGAATCCGGGTCGCGGCTGGGGTTGATGCCACCGAGTCTTTCAGACCTCTCTATAATCAACCCAGAATGATAATGGCTGGAGCACTAATTTACTTTAGGTAGGACCGCATTTATGAACACATGGTTGCAATTCCTGAGCCGGCACGGAGCTACGATCGATGACGCAGACGGAGTGCCGACCGCTGATTTTCCCCGTACGGCGGAACTCCCGCAAAGCTTCGTCGCCCCCTTGACCGACATCGGCCTGATCAATGCGTCCGGCGACGACACGTCCGGCTTCCTGCACAATCAGTTGACCAACGACGTCGAACACCTGTCAACCGGGGAAGCGCGCCTGGCCGGATATTGTTCGCCGAAAGGCCGCATGCTGGCCAGTTTCCTGATGTGGAAAACGGCGGATGCAATCATGCTGCAATTGTCGCGGCAAATCCAGCCCGCCGTGCAAAAACGATTACAGATGTTTGTCTTGCGTGCGAAGGTGAAGCTGAATGACGTCTCGGACGAACATGCTGTGCTCGGTCTCGGAGGAACTTCCGCCGCAGAGGCCTTGAAGGCGTGGTTCCCCGCCGTCCCCGCGGTCCCGTTCGCAAAGAACGATTCTCCGTCCGGCAGCCTGATCCGCCTGCCAGACGCGCTTGGCGTGCCGCGCTTTCAATGGGTCGCGCCGGTCGCCGTCGCCGAGCAAGCCTGGCCGGAACTGGCCAAGGTGTTTACGCCGGTCGCCACATCGCTCTGGCGCCTGACCGACATTCATGCCGGAATACCCCTCATCACACAGGCGACGCAGGAGCAGTTCGTGCCGCAGATGGTCAATTTCGAATTGATCGGCGGCGTCAACTTCAAGAAGGGCTGTTACCCCGGACAGGAGATCGTGGCGCGCAGCCAGTATCTCGGCAAGCAGAAACGTCGGATGCTGCTCGCCACCATCGACGGCAGCGGCGCACGACCGGGCATGGAACTATTCTCGAGCGCCGACCCTGAGCAACCTTGCGGCATGATCGTCAATGCCGAACCCAACCTTCAAGGTGGGACCGATTGCCTGGTTGAAGTCAAGACGGCTGTCGCGGAAGAGGACGCGATCCACCTCGGTACTGCAGGCGGGAGCACACTCCGGTTCGGCCAGCTGCCGTATCCCCTGCCCGCCTGATTGCCAGCCCGGGCGCGGCCATGGATTTGTATATCTACTATCGCGTTCATGCGAACAACGTTGACGCCTTGCGCGGTCGGGCCTTGAGCATGCAAGGATCGATCGCGCGGGAATGTGGTATCGTCTGCGAACTCAAGCGCCGCCCGGAGGAAAAGGATGGCAGGCAGACCTGGATGGAGGTTTACCATTCGGTGCCCGACGGCTTCGAGGCGACGCTTGGAAGCGCACTCGCGCAAGCCGGGCTGGCCGCGCTCATCGACGGCCCTCGTCATACCGAAATTTTTGTGGACGTTTCTTCATGTGCCTGATCGTATTCGCCTGGCAGGTTGTTCCCGGCATGCCACTGGTCGCTGCCGCTAATCGCGATGAATTCTATGATCGCCCTGCCGCTCCTGCCGACTGGTGGGACGATCATCCGCAGGTCTATGCCGGACGCGACCTGCGCGGAGGCGGAACCTGGATGGGAGTAACGCGCGATGGACGTTTTGCGGCCATCACGAATATCCGTGCTCCATCGGAGCGGCGCGACGATGCGCCCTCGCGCGGCGCGCTGGTTGCCGCTTACCTCACCGGCAACGCATCGCCGGAAGACTACGTGAAAACGATTTCACCCGATGCCGAGCGCTTCAACGGATTCAATCTTCTTGTCGGCAATCGGGACTCGCTGATCTGGTATTCCAATCGCGCCGCGGACGACGAGCGCAACGGAAAACCCCTGGCTCAAGGCATTTACGGTCTGTCGAACGCGTCGCTCGATTCGCCGTGGCCGAAAGTGGTCAGGACCAAGGCGCAGTTTGCCAGCCTGTTATGCCAGGGCGCGCCGGAAGATGCCTATTTCGACATGCTGACCGACACGACGCGCGCATCCGATTGCCGCTTGCCGAAGACCGGCGTGAGCCTGGAATGGGAACGGATGCTGTCGTCGGTGTGCATTGAATCGCCGGAGTATGGAACCCGCTCCTCGACCGTCGCGCAACTCCATTCCTGCAATACGGCGAAGCTGCGGGAACGCGTCATCAGGTAGTAGAGCCATTAGCGGAATGCATGCCGCATCGTGATGTGCGGTATGCCCGCTTCCATGAATTCCTCGCCCTCTCGTACGAAGCCGAAACGGCGGTAGAACGGCTCGGCCTGTGTCTGCGCATTCAACACCACGGCGTGATCGCCGCGCTTGCGTGACTCGGACATCAGCGCTTTCAGCACGATGCCGCCGACGCCCTTTCCGCGCCTGGCCTTCACGACCGCCATGCGGCCGATATGCCCGTCGGGCAGCAGGCGTCCGGTTGCCACCGCCGTGTTCGCATCATCGTAGGCCACGGCGTGAACGCACAAGCGATCCATCTCGTCCCACTCCATCTCCAGCGGAACCTTCTGCTCGACGACGAACACGTCGTAACGGATCTTCTGCGCGTCGGCGCATTGCGCATCCCAGTCGCCAAGGGTGAGACGGATGTTCATGTCGAGGCCGGGGCAATTTTTTCGAAGCGGGTCAGGACAGCGCGCCAGTCGTCCGGAAAGGGTACGCCCTTGCGAGCCGCCGTATCCGCATACACGTACACCAGTTCCCCCGCGATCAGGTGCTGGTCACCGAGATAGATCTCGAGCACGAAACGCACCGAGGTCCTGCCGAAGCCGGCGCAACGCACGCCGATGTCGAGCACGTCGTCGAAGCGCGCAGGCGCATGGTATTCAATGCTTGCCTTGCGCGCGAACATTTCGCGCCCGTCGCGGGCCTGCTGCAGCACGCTCGGCAACCCGGTCGAACGCCAGTATTCGGTGAACGCGACGTCGAAATACGTGAGGTAGTGCCCGTTGAAGACGATGCCTTGCATGTCGGCTTCCGCCCAACGGACACGCAAGGAATGAAAGAAGGAAAAATCTTCGCGTGCCATCTTGAATGCCAGAAAATATTCAGCCGCTAATTATGACGGATTTGCGCAATGAATGACGTTGATGCCGGACTACGCCGGCATCATCTCCTGACGGCCAGCCTACTCGGCAAGAAAGCTGCGGATCAGGCTATTGATTCGCTCCGGCTGCTCATGCACGACCCAGTGCGAGCCTTCCGGGATGCGTACGATCTTGAGATCGTCGACCATGTCATCCAGGCCATCCAGCAGCGACTTGGGTAGCGCAATGTCCTTCTCGCCCCAGATTACGCGCGTCGGCACCTTGACGCGAAAATCGGCCGGGTTCAATTGCAGCTTCAACGGCCCGGGATGCTCGTCGGTCGGCGGATGCAAAGGCGACGCACGGTAATAATTGACCCCACCGGTCAGGCCGCGCGACCAGCATTCGTGGTATTTCGCCCGCACGTCGCCGGTAAACCAAGGGGTCGGCGCCTGCCCCATGCCATTCAGCAGGCTTTCGAGTTTCGCGAAACTGTCCTTCGCGAGCGCAGCTTCCGAACCTTCCGCGCGCAACCAGTTCATGTATTCGCTCGCCGCCTTCTGCGCGGGATCGGCCGCCAGCGCTCGCATGAACAGGTAGGGATGCGGCGAATTCACGATGATGAGCTTGTGCAGCAATTGCGGCAATGCGATCGCGAGATTCCACGCGACCGCGCCGCCCCAGTCATGCGCGACGAGCACGAATTTTTCATAGCCGAGATGCGCCGCCAGCAGGCGCAGGTCGTCGACGATGTGTTTCGCCTTGTAGGCTGCGGGATCGGACGGCATGTCCGACAAGTTGAAGCCACGCAAGTCGGGCGCCACGGCGAAGTACTCGGCGCCGAATTCACGCAACTGCGCTTCCCATTCATACCAGAACTCGGGAAAGCCGTGAACGAACAGGATCAGCGGTTTGCCCTTTTCGCCTGCGCTGGCGTAGTGCAGGCGGATACCATTGGGCAGGGACGCGAATTGATGGGATTGAATGGGTGCGCTCATGGTTGTCCCTTATTTCACACCAAGCTGGGCCTGCAGCATTTCGCGGATCTGCGGCGCGGCGGCATAAGGATCGCTCGGATTACGCTGCAGGATGATGTCCTCCATCCGTGTCTGCACATTGCCGAGCGCATGCGGATGCGAATAGATGTAGAACCTGCCCTCGCGAATCGCGTCAAAGGTTCGTTCGGCGACCTGCGCGGCAGTCACCTTGCCGGACGTTACCGCCTTGTCGGACACCGCCTGAGCGACGACCTGGCTCGCCGTGGGAGCCTGTTCGTTTTTCACATCGTCCGGGCGATTGCGATGCGACTGGTTGATCCCGGTGGGCACGAAGTACGGACACAGGACCGACGCACCGATCGGCGCCTTGATCAACTGGAGGTCATGGAACAAGGATTCCGACAAGGACACGACCGCATGCTTGGACACGTTGTAAATGCCCATGGTCGGCGCGTTCAGCAACCCGGCCATCGATGCCGTGTTCACGATATGGCCCTCGTAGCCGGGCTCCCTCTTCGCGCATTCGAGCATCAGGGGCGTGAAGATGCGCACGCCATGGACGACGCCCCAAAGGTTCACGCCGAGCACCCATTCCCAGTCGGCGATCGAGTTTTCCCAGACGAGGCCGCCCGCGCCCACGCCGGCATTGTTGAAGACGAGATGGACTGAACCGAATTGCGCCATGGCCGCGTCGGCCAGCGCCTGCACCTGCTCCGCCTTGCGCACATCGCAGCGGAGCGCGATGACCTGCGCCACCTGCGCTTCCAGCTCGGCCCTGGCCTTGTCCAATCCTTCCTGGTGCACGTCCGCCAGCACCAGCTTCATGCCCAGACGGGCGCCGATGTTCGCAAACTCGCGCCCAAAGCCGCTTGCGCCGCCGGTGATGACAGCCACCTTGTTCCGGAATTCTTTCATGTTGTCTCCTGCCTGGTTAATTGAATCAGATCTTCTTCATTTGGAAACCGAGTCGCGGAAAATGCACTACCACGCTGCCCCCTTTCGGGTCTTCGCGCCGCACCGCAAATTCATTGTCGGCCGATATCACCAGCTCGCCTTCCACGGGGTCGAGCGCATAATCGGTCGGCATGATGGACACACGCTCGCCCAGCGCAACGCCATGCGTATCGATGCATGGAAAATCACTGGCCTCTGCCGGCGTGCTGTTGCGGGCGGTTTCCAGTGCCTGCTCGGCACTCATCTTCTCGGACTGGCAATGCCCGAATTCCGCCATGCGTCCAATCCATTCCTTCACGCGGGGGAACTCGTCCAGGATTCCGGCGAGCGGTTGCGCAAGTTGCAGGAACCACATGCAGTGATACACGGAAAAGTCGGCAATGCTTGTCGCCTCGCCGAGCAGATAAGGCTTGCCATCGGCCAGCATATCGTCGAGACGGCGCAGGTATACCCGGAGATTGCCGGTCGCCTCCTGTACCGACATGCGTGCTGCATTGCCGCGCATGGCAGCCCGGTCAGCGCCGAATGCCTTCACCTGCTCTGCCGTCAACGGCCCGAGCAGATAGGGAATCGCGACGGGCTGGAACACATAAGCGATCACGGTCCAGAACAGGGTCGCATCGGCCCATTGCGCGAGCGTGCGCGCCAGTCCGGCGACCGGCGCAGGATACAGGGACGGCGACGGCGCGATACGTTCCAGCACATCGGCAATCAAGGCGGTGTCGCAGTAGATGTCTGCGCCCACTTGCAGCACCGGCGTGCGGCGATAGCCGCCGGTCAGCGCCGTCACGTTCGGCTTGGGCATCACAGGAGGAATGAACACCGACTTCCACGCCAGTTTCTTGAAGCCGAACATCAACCGGACTTTTTCGGAAAAGGGTGAGTTCTGGTAATGGTGCAGGATGAGGTCTGCCATAGGGTCTCCGGGGAAGTCGACGTATTGACGTCAGACCAGCTTCACCAGCTGCTTGCCGAAATTTTTCCCCTTCAGCAGGCCGATGAACGCATCGGGTGCCGCTTCCAGCCCCTGCGCGATGCTTTCCCTGAATTTCAACTTGCCGATGGCGACCAATGCTTCCAGCTCGGTCAGGCCCTGCGGCCACAGCTCCAGGTGCTCGGAGACGATGAAGCCCTGCAAGCTCAGACGCATCGTAAGAAACGAGCGCACATTCTTGAGCGGAATCGGCTCGCCGCCATACCCTGCGATCAAGCCGCACAGGGCAATGCGGCCGAACGGATTCATGTGTGCCAGGCAGGCATCGAAAACCGCGCCCCCGACGTTTTCAAAAACAGCATCGATGCCCTTCGGCGTCGCTTTGGCAAGGTCGGCCGTCAGATTGCCCGCCTTGTAGTCGACACAGGCGTCGAATCCAAGCTCATTCACGACATAAGCGCACTTCTCCGCTCCACCAGCGATGCCGACCGCACGACAGCCATGGAACTTGGCCAACTGGCCGACCACGCTGCCCACCGCGCCGCTCGCGGCGGAGACGACGATCGTCTCGCCCGGCTTCGGGCGCATGATCTGCGTCAGTCCGTACCATGCTGTCATGCCAGGCATGCCGACCGCGCCCAGATAGGCCGACATCGGGACATGCGTGGTGTCGATTTTGCGCAGCATGGTTCCATCCGACACGCCCATCTCGGCCCAGCCGAGCATGCCCTGCACCTTGCTGCCGACGGCAAATGCGGGATTCTTCGATGCGACCACTTCGCCAACCGTGCCGCCGATCATGACCTCATTCAAGGGCTGCGGCGCCGCATAGCTCTTGGTCTCCTCCATGCGGCCGCGCATGTAGGGGTCGAGCGAGAGAAAATGATTGCGAATCAATATCTGGCCATCTTTCAGTGCCGGCACCGGCACTTCTTCGAGGCGGAAATTGTCGGAGGCAACCTGCCCCTTGGGGCGGGAGGCAAGGACCATGCGTTTGTACGTAGTCGGTGTGCTCATCGTGTGCTCGCTTATCCTGAATGAAGTGAAAGCAGCCGCGGTGCGCGTCTCGCCTCCGATCCGTCGGAATCGGTCGACACCGCGTGCTGCAAGGGCTTACTCGTGCTCCAGTTTCTTTGCAACGTCGAGGCGTTTGAGGTACTTGAACGTGCCGATCGCCTTGGCTGCCAGCTTGTCGTCGTTCCAGACTTCGCCTTCGCAAAAGCAGATCGTGCGCGCACGATGGAAAGCCTTTCCCTTGGCGACGACGCGGCCGCCGGGGTGGCCTCCCGGCTGCAGGAAGCTGGTCTTCATCTCGATCGTGACGCCGCCGCGCGCATCCGGATCAAGCGACCTGCCCGCCATGGACATCGCGACGTCCAGCAAGGTCATGATGATGCCGCCGTGCGCGACGTTCCAGCTGTTCATGTGGCGTTCCGTCAAGTTCAGCGCGACTTCCGCCTCGCCGTCTCCCATCCGGATGAATTCCACGCCGAGGTCATGCAGGAACGGGATCTCGGCGGGAAACGGTTGCGGCCTTGAGGTGTCCATCAATGAACCGCCGACACGCCGCCGTCAACGGCAAGAATCTGCCCGGTGATGTGCTTGGATGCATCGGACGCGAACAGCAAGGCTGCACCCTTGAGGTCTTCGTCGTCGCCGATGCGATGCAGGGGCGCCGCCTTGGCCAGGTTCTCCTCGCCGAAGTTCTCCAGCACGCCCTTGGTCATCTTCGAGGGGAAGAATCCCGGAGCCAGCGCGTTGACGGTGATGCCGTATTTGCCCCATTCGCCGGCCAGCGTGCGCGTGAAGTTCACGACCGCGCCCTTGGACGTGTTGTAGGCGATGGTCTGCATGCTGTCCGGCCCGTTGCCTGCCAGACCGGCGATCGAGGCAATGTTGACGATGCGGCCGTACTTGCGGGGAATCATCGATTGCTTCGCGACGGCCTGCGACAGCAGGAAGATACTGCGCACATTCAGGTTCATCACCTTGTCCCAGGCTTCCAGCGGATAGTCTTCCGCCGGCGCGCCCCATGTCGCGCCGGCGTTGTTGACGAGGATGTCGATATGTCCCAGGCGCTTGAGCGTCTCCGCGACGAGCGGTGCGATCGCGCTCTCCTTCGACAGATCGGCAGCGATGGCGCTGGCTTCGATGCCGCGTTCCTTCAGGTGCGCTACGGCCTCATCGAGATCCGCCTGCTTGCGCGAGGACAGCACGATCTTCGCTCCCTGTTCGCCCAGCGCCTCGGCGATCTGCAGTCCGAGACCGCGCGATCCGCCGGTAACCAATGCCGTCTTTCCCGTCAAGTCCAGCAATTCTTTTGTCGTACGCATAGTGCCTCCTTTATTCATGTTGTTCGAAGTTCGTGATCCATGCATTGCGCTGTTTCATGTTCAGAACCAGGCGTCCTGCATGTCCAGCGTGGTGATGTCGATGCTTTCCAGCAAATCCAGTTGCGGCTGCACTTTCGGCAGCTCCCATTTGAAGAAGAACGCGCAGGCCTGCAGCTTGCCCCGATAGAAGTCGGCATCGTGCCCGGTCTTGCCGACCGAAAGAATGGCCTGCTGCAGCCAGATCCATGCAACAACCATGTGGCCGAATGCCTCGAGATAGACCGAGGCATTGGCGAGGGTCTTGTTCAGATCGCCCGCGGCGTAGAGTGCTCGCGTGACCGTTTCCACACGCTGCAGCGCCGCACCGAGCGACTCTCCATAGCCTGCAAGCTCCGGGAGCTCCAGCGACTGCGCGATCGTCTTCTGCATTTCGACCGCGAGCGCCTTGAATGCGGCTCCATTCTGCATCGACACCTTCCGGCCCAGCAGATCCAGCCCCTGGATGCCATGCGTCCCTTCATGGATCGGATTCAGACGATTGTCGCGATAGAACTGCTCGACGTTGTATTCGCGCGTGTAGCCGTAGCCGCCGTGCACCTGGATCGCCAGGCTGTTGGCCTCAAGGCACCACTGCGACGGCCAGGATTTGGCAATCGGCGTCAGGATGTCGAGCAGCAATGTGGCATGCTTGCGCGCTTCCGGCGATTCCGCGGTCTTTTCCTCGTCGACCAGCCGCGCACAATACAGGTTCAGCCCGAGGCCACCTTCAACGTAGGCTTTCTGCGCCAGCAGCATGCGCTTGACGTCGGTATGCTGAATGATCGGGATCTGCGGCTGCGCCGGGTCCTTCGCCATCGGGTGACGTCCTTGCGGACGTTCACGTGCATATTCCAGTGCATGCAGGTAGCCCGTGTAACCCAGCATCACCGCGCCGAGTCCGACGCCGATGCGCGCCTCGTTCATCATATGGAACATGTTGGCGAGGCCCTTGTGCAACTCGCCGACCAGGTAGCCGACCGCGCCGGCCTTGCCTTGCGGCTTGAACTTGCCTTCGCCGAAATTCAGCAGGCAGTTCGTGGTGCCGCGATAGCCCATCTTGTGGTTCAGCCCCGCCAGCACCACATCATTGCGCTCGCCGAGCGAGCCGTCCGCATTCACCAGGAACTTGGGAACGATGAACAGCGAAATGCCCTTCACGCCTGGAATCAGCTTGCCGCTTTCGTCCGGCACCTTGGCCAGCACGAGATGCACGATGTTTTCCGACAGCTCATGCTCGCCGGCGGAAATCCACATCTTGTTGCCTTTCAGCCGATAAGTACCGTCACCCTGCGGTTCGGCGCGTGTGACGATATCGGACAGCGACGAGCCGGCCTGCGGTTCGGACAGACACATAGTGCCGAAAAAACGGCCCGTCATCATCGGCTTGACGTAGGTGTCGATCTGCTCCGGCGTGCCGCATTTGAGCAAGGTGTTGGCATTGCCGATGGTCAGGAACGGATACGAAGATGTGCCGACGTTGGCCCCCTTGAAATACGCCAGCCCCGCCTTCTCGATCAGGCACGGCAGCTGCATGCCGCCGAAGTCGTAATCCTGGCCGGCCGCCATCAGGCCGGCGTCGCAAAACGCCTTGAGGGCAGTCTTCACTTCCGGAATGATGTGAACCTTTTCGCCGTCGAAGTGCGGCTCTTCCTGGTCATTTTTCTTGTTATGCGGCGCGAACAGATCGGTCGCAATCTGCTCGCAGGTATCCAGCGCGGCATTGAAGGTCTCGCGCGAATGATCGGCATAACGCGCGCGACCGGTCAACTCTTCCGCCCTGAGCCACTCGTACAGGACGAATTCCAGGTCGCGCCGGGAAACGATTTTCGATTGCATGATGATCCTCCGTGCGCGCGGAATCGGCACCGCACGCGAATGTGAGCAATTGCAGGAATGCCGGGCGCCAAATGCATCGACTGCATCGACTGCATCCAATGCGCCCAATGCGCCCAATGCGACCGTGGGCGCCGCAGCGCCCACGCTCTACCTCACACGACTTCGAACAGTCCGGCAGCACCCTGCCCGCCGCCGATGCACATCGTGACCACGACATACTTCGCGCCGCGTCGCTTTCCTTCGATCAGCGCGTGGCCGGTCAGGCGTGCGCCCGAAACGCCGTATGGATGGCCGACCGCGATGGCGCCGCCATTCACGTTGAGGCGATCCATCGGGATGCCGAGCTTGTCGGCGCAGTACAGCACTTGCACGGCGAATGCTTCATTCAGCTCCCACAGGCCGATGTCTTCCACCTTCAGGCCCGTCTTCTTCAACAGCTTGGGAATCGCGAATACCGGGCCGATGCCCATTTCATCCGGTTCGCAGCCGGCAACCGCGAAGCCGCGGAAGATGCCCAATGGTTTCAAGCCCTTCTGTTCCGCAACCTTGCCGCTCATCACGATGGCAACCGATGCGCCATCGGAATACTGGCTTGCGTTGCCCGCGGTA
The DNA here is from genome assembly GCA_021821365.1 of Pseudomonadota bacterium. Lineage (GTDB taxonomy): Bacteria > Pseudomonadota > Gammaproteobacteria > Burkholderiales > Burkholderiaceae_D > Noviherbaspirillum. Next base: position 23,420 of record JAKACN010000046.1, read on the forward strand.
ATCACGCCCCCCGGGATCGCAGTACGGATCTTGGCCACGCCTTCCAGCGTCGTATCAGCGCGAATGCCTTCGTCGGCGGAGATGGTCACCTCCTTTGTCATCAGCATGCCGCTCTCCTTGTCGGCCACGCCCATGACAGTAGTCATCGGCACGATTTCGTCATTGAACTTGCCGGCGGCCTGTGCGGCAGCGGCACGCAACTGGCTTTGCACGCCGTATTCGTCCTGGCGCTCCTTGGCGATGTTGTAGCGCTTGGCGACATTCTCCGCGGTCTGCAGCATCGGCCAATAGATTTCCGGCTTGTTCTGCTTGAGCCAGGTTTCCATGATCATGTGGCGATTCGATTCGTTCTGCACGCACGAGATCGATTCAACGCCGCCCGCGGCATAAATATCGCCCTCGCCGGCGATGATGCGCTGCGCCGCCATCGCGATCGTTTGCAGACCGGAGGAGCAGAAGCGATTGATCGTCATGCCGGCGGTCGTCACCGGGCAGCCGGCGCGCAGCGCGACCTGGCGTGCAATGTTGCTGCCCGTTGCGCCTTCCGGCGTTGCACAACCCATCAGAACATCCTCCACTTCGGCGGCGTCGATCTTCGCACGCTCGATCGCGGCTTTCAGCACGTGGCCGCCCAGGGTTGCACCATGGGTCATGTTGAAAGCGCCTTTCCAGGATTTGGCCAGGCCGGTGCGGGCAGTGGATACGATGACGGCGTCTGTCATTTGGAGCTCCTTGAGTTGAATTTGTCTGGTTGATTTATCTGCTTGTGTGCATCGCTGCGCGTACTTCTCTACTGGCGGTTTGGGCCTGCTGCATTAAACAAAATACCAGAATATCACATTTTTAGCACGATCGTTCGCAAATGTGAAATCACTGATTCAGGCTCCCGAAAAGTCAATCTTCCAGAGTGAAAACCGCTGCATCGCGATTCCAATTTTTGTAAGTTTCTGTAAGTTTGGAGCAAGCGTGACGTAAGTTTTGAGTTGCACACTCCGCTTGTGCAATAAATGGGCAAGAGTCTTTGCACATTCATATTAATTAACGAGGAGATAAGCATGGCGACAGTTCAGACAACGGCTGACCGCGGCATGACAGCAGAAGAGCGGAAGGTCATTTTCGCTTCTTCGCTGGGCACCGTGTTCGAGTGGTACGACTTCTACCTGTACGGTTCACTGGCAGCGATTATCGCGAAACAGTTCTTTGCCGGCACCGACCCCAACACCGCGTTCATTTTTGCGCTGCTGGCATTTGCGGCAGGCTTCATCGTCCGCCCGTTCGGCGCGCTGGTGTTCGGTCGCCTCGGCGACATGATCGGCCGCAAGTACACCTTCCTGGTCACCATCCTTATCATGGGCATGTCCACCTTCGGCGTGGGCCTGCTCCCGAGCTATGCATCCATCGGCATCACCGCCCCGGTGATCCTGATCTCGCTGCGCATCCTGCAGGGCCTGGCGCTCGGCGGTGAGTACGGCGGCGCCGCAACTTATGTTGCGGAACATGCCCCGCACGACAAGCGCGGCGCGTTCACTGCCTGGATTCAAACCACCGCGACCCTCGGCCTGTTCCTGTCGCTGATGGTGATCCTGGGCACCCGCACCACGATCGGCGAAGCAGCATTTGCCGACTGGGGCTGGCGCATTCCGTTCCTGGTCTCCGTGTTCCTGCTGGCTGTCTCAGTCTGGATCCGCTTGTCCATGAACGAATCGCCTGCTTTCGCAAAAATGAAAGCGGAAGGCAAGACCTCCAAGGCACCGATTTCCGAATCGTTCGGCCAATGGAAGAACCTGAAGATCGTCATCCTGGCACTGATCGGCCTGACCGCCGGCCAGGCTGTGGTCTGGTACACCGGCCAGTTCTATGCCTTGTTCTTCCTGACCCAGACCCTGAAGGTTGACGGCGCAACAGCCAACCTGCTGATCGCAGCCTCGCTCGTGATCGGTACGCCGTTCTTCATCGTGTTCGGCTCCCTGTCCGACAAGATCG